>JADZCB010000078.1 GCA_020851775.1 Gammaproteobacteria bacterium | reverse complement strand
GCCGCGTGATCACGTAGATCGTCGCCGCCGCGTCGCGCACCGGTTGCGGATCCTTCGTCACTGACGTGACTTCGAGCGCACCGAGTTCGCCGAGCGACAGCCGGTTCAACGCACCCGCACCGGTTTCGGCACGAGCATGCGGCGCAGTCAGCGATCCGCAGAACGTCAGACACGCGGTCAGACGCGTGAACGCGGATCGCGCCGAGCGCGATCGATTTCTTGTGCTGATCACTTTCATCGCCCGGCACCGTCCCCCGTGCACACAGCGCCCGTTCCGTGCCACGCCCGTTGCAGCGAGCGTGTACGTGAGCGTCGGGCAGAAATATCGCGAAACCTGTGACTGCGCAATTCACGCGCCGCATGTGCGTGGTGCGCAGTGCACGATTTCCGCCCGCCTGTCGGACAGCAACGGGATCATGCAGTGAATTCGACGACATTCGTCCTACAACGGGCGCGTCGGCCGCCAGCGTCACATGTAATCGCTACATGCGGCGCCAGCACGCTTTACACGCGATCGACGGCAGACGGCAGCAGGGCGCACACCGAACTGCGGCGGCGTCGATGTCACGATGCGTGGCATGTGGCTTGCTCTTTCACCAGCAGGCGTGACGGCCGCAGGTCGTTGCCGCAGAAAAGCGAGGGACTCCCATGAATTCGATCATCTATCTCGTCGGCCTCGTCGTCGTGATTCTCGCGATCCTGTCTTTCGTCGGGCTGCGCTGATGCGCGGCCACCGGCGTGGGGAAATGAAGCCATGAGAACCGAATCGGTACCGGTCGGCGGCGTGCTGGAAACAGACACGGTCGCCTTTGTCGATCTGCCGGCCATCGTCGCCGGCGCGCTGCTCGCCGCCGCGATTGCATTTCTCTTGACGACCTTCGGCTCCGCCGTCGGCCTCACGCTGGTGTCGCCGTGGCGGGGCGACGGTGTCTCGGGCGCCGTATTCGTCGTCGCCATCGGCCTGTGGACGGTGTGGGTCACGGTGACGGCGATGATGCTCGGCGGCTATGTCGCCGGCCGTATGCGGCGGCGGGTTGCCGCTCTCGCCGATCACGAAGTCGAGGTCCGCGACGGCATCAACGGTCTCGTGGTGTGGGCGCTGGCCACGCTGCTCGGCGCCTGGCTCACGGCGAGTGTCGCAGCCGGCGCGGCGCGGGCCGGCGGTGAAGCGCTGAAGGCAGGCGCGCAAGCGACGGCGTCAGTCGCCAAACCGGCGGTCGGTGCGATCGCCGAAAACGCCGACGTCGATTCGCTGCAGGCGACGACCGATCGCCTGCTGCGCTCGGCACAGCCGGCGAACGACGCTGCGATCGCGCGGATGATCGACGCGGCAGCGACGATCGATCCGTCGCCCGCGGATCGCGACTATCTGATCAATGCCGTCGCGACGCGTACCGGATTGACACCGGAGGAGGCGATGCAACGTGTCGATGCCGCCTATGCAGAAGCGCGTCGCATCGCCGGCGAAGCGCGGGCAGCGGCGGATACCGCACGACGCATAGGCGTGCTGGTCGGTTTCGTCGGGGCGGCCTCGCTGCTCGCCGGTGCCGTTGGCGCGTGGTGGGCTGCGACGCGGGGCGGACGTCATCGCGATCAGCGCACCGATTTCAGCCGTCACATACGCTTCGCCGACTGAGGGACGACCTCCGACACATCGGCGGGTAAACGCGATCGCATGAGACAACTGGTGAGTGTGGCGCCCGGACGTTAAGGTGCGGGCTCTTTGCCACATCGTCCCACGGAGGTTGTCCCATGCAGATCGGTTTCGTCATGACCGCGACGGCCCAGTCCGGTCATCTCCCGACGCTCGCGCAGCAGGCCGAGAGACTCGGCTACGACTCGCTGTGGATTCCCGAACACCCGGTCATCCCGCGTGGTGAAGTGACGCCCTACCCGTTCGGCGGACCCCTGCCGGAACACTATGGGCGATGGGTCGATCCGTTCATCGCGCTGACCGTCGTCGCCACCGTCACCAGCCGCTTGAAGCTCGCGACCGGCATCTGCCTGCTGCCCGAGCGCGAACCGATCATCACCGCGAAAACCATCGCGAGCCTCGACTACTACTCGGGCGGACGCGTGATCCTCGGCATTGGCGCCGGCTGGCTGCGCGAAGAGACCGAAGTCATGGGCGCCCATTTCCCGACCCGCTGGCAACGCATGCGCGAGACGGCGGAAGCGATGCGCGCGCTGTGGTGCGAGGACGCGCCATCGTATGCGGGCAAGCAGATTGCCTTCCCGCCCGTGCGCAGTGAGCCGAAACCCGTGCAGCCCGGCGGCCCGCCGCTGCTGCTCGGCGGCCACGGCGAGAAATCGTTGTCCCGGATTGCGCAACATTACGATGGCTGGTGTCCGCTCGCACAGGACCCGACGAGCTTCGCCCGGGAAGCGACGGAGTTGCGCGAGATGATGCGTGCGCACGGACGCGATCCCTCGCGGCTGATCCTGAGCCCGTTCGTGAACCCCGAGGACGGCAGGATGACGGACGCCACGCTGCGAGCCTATGCCGACGCAGGCTGCGAGCGCATCGTGATGTTCTCGCAGGATCTCGTTGCGCAGGTCGCGGACGGAGCGGCGGCCCGCTGGCTCGAGATGAGCGCGAACCTCATCGAACGCGCGCGTCACCTTTGAGCGGCTGAACCGCTGCGCGCTCCCCGACATTCACCGATGCCGCATCGCGCGCGGCTTTTCTCACGCCACGGCCCGGTCACGCGCCACGTATCCCGTGCAGCGCGTGATCCGGATCGGCCGGCCGGCCTTGTCCTCGACTGCCGGCGACGCGCTGCCGATGCCAGGCGTCACCCGCCCTGCACCGCGCTCAGCGGTAATGCGGCATCACCTCGGTACCGAAACGCTCCATGATCCGCTTGCAGTCGTCGAGCGGCAGATAGCCCTGATCGCCCTGCCAGATGAACCATTCCGGATTGGCGGCTTCGATCAGGTCATCCATGTCACGCCGGACGTCATCGGCGTTGCCGCTTAGCGTGAAATGCGCCCGGTCGAAACGTTCCATGCGGATTTCCGACAGCGGCAGCGTCTGGCCCGGATACTTTTCGTCGTCTTCCGGCAGCCGGAAGGCGTCGGTGAATCCGAAGTAGTGAGCCCAGCCCGGCCAGCCCGTGCCCATCAGACCTCGCATCGCCAATGCGTGCGCCTCGGCCTTGCTGTCGGCCATGTAGACGCCACGGAACACGCCGAGATTCTCGCCCCGCGCGAGCGTGCGACCATGCTTCGCCGCCTCCTCGACGTGGATGTCGGCAAACTTGCGCAACTGCGCGTAGTCGGCGGTCAGCAGCGTCGGAATCAGTCCTTCGCGCGCGGCCCAGCGGATTGTCGCCTCGCTCTGCGAGAACGCCTGGAACAGCGGCGGATGCGGTTTCCGGTACGGTTTGGGTACCACGTCGATCGCGATGACGTTGCCCTGATCGTCGACTTCGCCGGGTGAGCCGTACTTGCGTGTCCATTCGTGTGCCGGCCACGGCGTGCCGGTCTCATAGGGATTCGGATACTGGTAATACCTGCCCTTGTAGCGGAACGGCTTGTCTCCCCACGCCAGACGCAGGATGTCGTAGACCTCCTGGAATGCCTCCCGGTTGACGGCGTCGTTGTCGGGTTGCGAGTCCCGCGTGTTCATCGCCGCCGCACCGACATGGAGTTGCTGGGCCATCTGGTTCAGCCAGCGGGTCTGATAGCCGCGCGCGAATCCGCACAGCGTGCGCCCCTTCGTGATCTGATCGAGCCAGGCGATTTCGAGCGCGAGGCGCAGCGGATTCCAGCCCGGCAGCACGTAGCCTATGGGACCGGCCAAGATCGTCTTCGTGTTCGCGAGCACGTGCTGCGTCAACAGCGGCAGGCTGCCCATCTCGCCGCCTTCGGTGTGCAGATGGTGTTCGGGGAAGGTGACGGCGCTGAAACCGAGGGTCTCTGCGAACTGCGACAGCTCGACGATCTCGGCGAGCATCTGCTGGAAGCGGTCGGTACGCGCCGCGATCGGTCGCAGCTTCGCGCGATCGTCGAGCGTGCCGGGAACCGCGGGATAGAAGAAGAACATGAATTTCATCGGGATCTCCGCACACGGGAACGCGGCGAGTGTCGCGACGCACGAGTCGCGCAGGAATGACGGAATGTGTAAATTTCTTGGCATTTGATGCCAGAGACCTGGACTGTCCGGATGCACCCCCGCGACCGCCGTCAACGCCGCACCACGCAACGTCGTGGCCGCAAGGCCGAGTATCTGTTCGGCGGCCGCATGCTGCGGCCATATCGCCTCGCCTACGGGCTGTCACCGGTGATTGAAGTGCTCGAAGCCCAGGGCCATGCGATCGAACCGTTGCTGAGCGCTGCCGGCATCCCGCGCTTCGCCCTCGAGGAGCCGAGCTACCGGATTGCGTGCCAGCAGGAATTCACGTTCATCCGTCGCGCGCTCGCTGCATTGGACCTGCCGCGAGCCGGAATGGCCGTCGGCCAGCGCTACCATCTGGCGCTCTTCGGGGTCCTCGGGCTCGCCGCATCATGCGCGCCGACGATGCGCGACATGTTCCGCTGCGTGCCGACCTATCCCGCCTTGGCCTGGGGCTGCATCGACGAAGGCATGTGGCGCGACGGAGACGAGGAATATGTCGCGTTCTATGAGAACGACGCCGTCGGCGATCTCGGCCCTTTCTTTGCCGAACGCGACATCAGCGCCCTGCTCACGTTGTTTCGTCAGACCCTGGGCCCCGATGTGGTGCCCGTCGCCGTGCACTTTCGCCGTGCGGCAGCCGTCGATCCCCGTCCGTACGAACGGTTCTTCCGCTGTCCCGTGCATTTCAGCGCCGACACGAATCGGATCCGGTTTCCGCGCGCGATATGGGACACGCCCCCGCCGCAGGCGAACGCGATGTCCTACCGCTTCTACTCGAACCAGTGCCGACGACTGTCGCGACTGATGGAAGAGCCGCTGTCCTATGCCGACGTCGTGCGGGGCCGCCTGCGCACCGCGACGCCGATCCCCTCGCTGATGGAACTCGTCGAGGCGCTGCGCCTGACCAAGCGCACGTTGCAGCGTCGCCTCGACGACGAAGGCACCAGCTTCTCGCTGCTGCTGAGCGAAATCCGTCGCGAGCGCGCCGCCGATCTGATGAGTCGCGGCGACCTCAGGCAGGGCGAAATCGCATGGCGCCTCGGCTTCGAGGATGCGAGCGCATTCTCGCGCGCGTTCAAGGCATGGACCGGACAGGCGCCGCGGACGGCGAAGCGGCGCGCGGCGGACGACGGGCGTCCCTGATCCGGCCGGCATGCATCGCGCAGCCTCCGCGGGTTCGAGCCGGATGTGTCGGCGTCGGGAGTGCCTGAGGCCGTAATCGTGGCTGCCGCCGCTCCGACGGGACCATTGAGCCGACGACCCGGTCGCTTCTAGAATGCTGCGAAGCAAAAATCTAAGCGCCAGGCAGGGCCCCTCGCATGATTCTGGATCGCGTCGAAGCCGGTACCGCGCTGCCGGAGGAGTTCAACGTCATCATCGAAATCCCGATGAACGCCGAACCGGTCAAGTACGAAGTCGACAAGGAGACCGGCGCGCTGTTCGTCGATCGCTTCATGATGACGGCGATGCACTACCCGTGTAACTACGGCTACGTGCCGCGCACGATCGCCGACGACGGCGATCCCGTCGACGTGCTGGTTGTAACGCCCTTCGCGGTGACAACGGGCGCCGTCATCCGCTGCCGGCCGATCGGCGTACTGCTGATGGACGACGAGGCCGGCGGGGATTCGAAGCTGCTCGCGGTGCCGGTCGACGAGATCCTGCCGATCTACCGGCATTGGCGGCAACCGGCGGATCTCGCGCCCGAGCGCCTGCTGCAGATCCAGCATTTCTTCGAGCACTATAAGGATCTCGAGCCGGGCAAGTGGGTCAAGGTCCGCGAGTGGGCCGGGCCCGACGTCGCGCAGAAGGAACTCACCGACGGCGTCGCGCGCTATCGCGCTGCCGAGATCAAGCCGCGCTTCTGAGTTTCCTCGCCTTCAGGGCCCTGCCGCCGCCCGCGCTTCGCGCCTGATGTAGTGCTGCAGGGCTTTGTGATCCGCGGCCGTCAGATCCGTGAAACGCGGCATGCCGGCGAGCCGGCGCGTGCCGCCGAGCACGTCCGCGAATGCTTCCTCGTACAGCGGGATCGTCGAGGCGCGCAGATCCGGCGCATAGCCGCCGGACACCACGCCCGCGCCGTGGCACATCGCGCAGTGCTTCGCCCACAGCGTGTTGCCCTGCTCCGCGAGCAGGGCGTCGACTTCGAAATCCGCCTGCCGCAGCGGCGCCGGAAACATCGGCGGCGGCTGCGCCGGCATCGCGGCCTTGCCGTTCAGGCTGAAGCTCAGCAGATGGCGCGTCTGCGCGCGATAGGCCCAGCCGTGCTGGCGGCTCAGCGAGCCGCCGAGCGCAGGCCCCGCGCCGCCCCAGCCGACGAGCACCGCGATGCGCTGCTCGCCGTTCACCGTATAGGTGACGGGCGGCGCCGAAATGCCGAGGCCGGCATCGACGCGCCACAACTCCTTGCCGGTCTTCGCCTCGTAGGCGACGAAGCCGCCGTCGGCGCGGCCCTGGAACACGAGATTGCCCGCGGTCGTCAGCGTGCCCGCGTTCCACCCGCCGGGGAGTTCGTGGCGCCACATCTGCTTCTTCGCGATCGGATCCCAGGCCATCAGTGCCGCCGCGCCGTCGATCACCGGCACGTCCTCGCGCAGAAACTCGACGCCGGTATCCATGTAGAAATCGGGCGACTGCCAGGTCGCGACCTCGAAGCCCTTGTCCGTGAACATGCCGGGCAGTTCGTGCACGGGGATGTAGACGAGGCCGGTGTTCGGGTTGTACGACATCGCATGCCAGTTGTGGACACCGATCGGGCCGGGCCAGATCAGCTCTTCGCCGTCTTCGTAGCGCGCACCTTCGCGCTCGACGGGCCTGCCTGTCGCGAGATCGACGTGCGTCGCCCAGTTCACCTTGCCGATC
>JADZCB010000077.1 GCA_020851775.1 Gammaproteobacteria bacterium | reverse complement strand
GAGGAATGCTGCAATGCCGAAAAAATACACCTTTCTCGCCTTCACGAACCCGACGCCGGGCAAGGAAGACGAATACAACACGTGGTACGAGGAACATCACCTGAAGGACGTCATCAACTGCCCAGGCTTCGTCTCCGCGCGACGCTTCCGCCTCGCGAGCACGCAGTTCGAGTTCAATACCGTGACGCCGGCCTACCGTTATCTCGCGCTCTACGAACTCGAGACCGACGACGTCGAAACCTCGCTGAAGGAGATCGTCGCGCGCGCCGGCAGTGCCGACATGGTGATGATCGATGCGATCGACATGAGCACGCTGTTCGCGCCGCTCTACGAGGAAGTGACGCCGCTGATTCTCGCGCGGGACGTCAAGCGTCCGCGTCGCGTGCAGGCCTGAGGAGGAACGCGCCGCATGAAGGAAACGCAAAATCCGGCCGCGCACTTCGACGCGGTCGTCATCGGTGCCGGCTTCGCCGGCCTCTACATGCTCCATCGCCTGCGCCAGCTCGGCTTCACGGTACGCGTCTTCGAGCGCGGGGACGGTGTCGGCGGCACCTGGTACTGGAACCGCTATCCGGGTGCCCGCTGCGACACCGAGAGCGTGACGTACTCCTTCTCCTTCGATGACGAACTGCAGCAGGAGTGGGAGTGGACCGAGCGCTACGCACCGCAGGCGGAGATCCTCGCCTACGCCAATCACGTCGCGGAGCGTTTCGATCTGAAGCGCGACATCGTGTTCGAGACGGGCGTCGCCGGCGCCCGTTACGATGCGACGGACGGGCGCTGGCTCGTCACCGACGAACGCGGGCAGACCGTGTCCGCGCGCTTTCTCATCTCCGCCGTCGGCTGCCTGTCGGCCGCCGCGATGCCCGATTATCCGGGGCTCGCCGAGTTCCGCGGCGAGTGGTATCACACGGGACAGTGGCCGCACGAGGCGGTGAGTTTCACCGGCAAGCGCGTGGGGCTGGTCGGCACCGGCTCGTCCGGCGTGCAGTCGACGATCGCGATCGCGCCGCAGGCGGCGCACCTCACCGTGTTCCAGCGCACGCCGAATTACAGCATTCCGGCCTGGAACGGTCCGCTCGACCAGCAAGCCACACGCGCACTGAAGGCGAATTACGCCGAATGGCGCGCGCGCTCGCGCTATGCGCAGATCGGCATTCCGTTCGACAGCAACGGCCAGGCCGCGAAATCGGTACCGCCGGCGGAACGGGAGCGTGAGTTCGAAGCGGCGTGGGCCGAGGGTGGCTTCAACTTCGTGATGGCCTATCCGGATCTCCTGACGGATCTCGATTCGAACCGGATGGCGGCCGACTTCGTCGCACGCAAGATCCGCGAGAAGGTCGCCGATCCGGCGCTCGCCGCCAAGCTGATCCCGACCGATCACCCGCTCGGCACCAAGCGTCTGTGCGTCGACACCGGCTACTACGAGACTTTCAACCGCGACAACGTGACGCTCGTCGACATCCGCGCCGCGCCGATCGAGCGCATCACGCCGACCGGCATCCGCACTGCGGACGCCGATTATCCGCTCGACATGATCGTCTTCGCGACCGGCTTCGATGCAATCACGGGTCCGTTGATGAAGCTCGACATCCGCGGTCGCGACGGTGTGAGTCTGCGCGACAAGTGGGCGGACGGTCCGCGCACCTATCTCGGGCTCACGAGCGTCGGCTTCCCGAACTTCTTCATGATCACGGGACCGGGCAGCCCGAGCGTGTTGAGCAACATGCTGATGTCGATCGAGCAGCACGTCGATTTCATCACCGACTGCATCGCGATGCTGGAGCAGCGCGGGATCGGCGCGATCGAACCGAGCGCGCAGGCCGAGGCGGACTGGGGAACGACGGTGCATGAGGTCGGCCACACGACGCTCTATCCGCATGTGCAGTCGTGGTACACGGGCGCGAACATCGCGGGCAAGCCGCGGCTGTTCACGCCCTATGCCGGTGGCGTCGGCACCTATCGCCGGATCTGCGAGCAGGTCGTCGCGCGCGACTACGAGGGCTTCGTGCTGCAACCCGCCTGAACGCGGCGGGCGCGCGGCGAACGAACCGCGCGCCCGCCATCTCTTCAGCGCACCGCCGCGGGGGCGAAGCGTTCGAACAGGACGTTGTTCTCGGTGTGGATGTGCGCGACGAGGTCGTCACGGAAGGCCTTGATGCCGGTATAGAGTGCAGTCCACGTGTTGCACGCGCCGGCCGGCAGCGTGATGTCCTGCGTGAGCGCCTCCAGCCGGCGCAACGCTTCCCCATGATCCACGTGCTCGCCGCGCATCACGTTGATCGGCATGTGCGCCATCGCGCCGTCGCCGCCGGTAATCATCGGGAACAGCACCATTTCTTCTTTGCGCATGTGACTCTCGAGTTCCTGGGCCATGTCGGTCAGGTGTTCGGCGAGACCATGCGGGCAGTCGTCGTTGGCGCCGTGCACCTGCTCGACGCGGCGCGCGAGGCGGATCAGTTCCGGTAGTTGCTCGCGATGCGCCGCGTGGTAGCGCGCGAGAATGTGTTCGACCAGCGCGCTGTCGTCGACACTGTCCCAGTCCGGCACATCGTCCGTGCTGCCGCGCGTCTGCAGGGCCGCCAGTTCGGCGGCGATCGCGGCCGCGTCGGCGCCCGCAGACTCGGCCGCCGTGCGCAACGTGAGATTCCCGCCGCAGCAGAAATCGAGGTGGTGGGCGTCGAAAAGACGGGTCGCGCCCGGGATGGCACGCGCCAATTGGCCCAGCGACTGATCCAGCAAATCCATCAGGTGCTCCTTGGTGCAGGGAAGAGGACTCGACGCCGCAGGCTGCACGGTCCCGGGGTCGGCGCAGACGATGCGAACGATGTGCCAGCGATCTCTGGCCAGAAATCAATTCGTTGGCGACAATGCGGTCATTTTCACCATTGACGTGCATGGTATGAATGACCGGACACGGTTCCAATGACCACAGACGCGACCCAACGCATGATGCTGGCGGATCTCGTCGCCGATCTGCCGGCCGCCGTGCGGCTGCAGCGCCTGGTCGGCTGCCTGCGGGCCCATTTCGCGTGTGGCGCCGTCGCGCTGCTGCGGTTGGAACAGGAGCACCTGCGCCCGCTGGCGGTCGACGGCCTGGCGAGCGATGCGCTCGGGCGTCGCTTCGCGGTCAAGGACCATCCCCGACTGGCGGCGATCCTGGCGCGCCGCGGGGTGACCTGTTTCCACCACGACAGCACGCTGCCCGATCCCTACGACGGCCTCGTCGAAGGCCATGCCGGCAAACCGGTGCCCGTGCACGACTGCATGGGCATGGCGCTCGACGTCGAAGGCGAGCGCTGGGGCGTCGTCACGCTCGACGCCCTCGACATCGGGCGTTTCGGTTCCACGGCTCAGCGCGATCTCGCCGAGCTCGTGTGGGCAATCGAGGCCGCCGCGCGGATCACCCGCCTCGAAGGCGAAATCCGCGCGCTGCGCAGCGGTGGCTGGACCGCGCCAGCCGGCACGCAGGCCGTGCCGCATGAGGACAGTGACATCGTCGGCCAGAGCGAGCTCATCGTGCAGTTGCTGCACGAACTCGAAGTCGTCGCCGACTCCGAACTGCCGGCGCTGCTGCTCGGCGAAACCGGGGTCGGCAAGGAACTCTTCGCGCGCCGGCTGCATCAGCGTTCCCGCCGTGCCGGCAAGCCGCTGGTGCACGTCAATTGTGCGGCGCTGCCCGAGTCGCTCGCCGAGAGCGAACTGTTCGGCCATGTCAGGGGCGCATTCTCCGGCGCCGTCAGCGAACGGCCGGGACGCTTCGAGGCCGCCGAGGGCGGAACGCTGTTTCTCGACGAGGTCGGTGAGCTGCCGCTCGCGATCCAGGCCAAGCTGCTGCGCACGCTGCAGAACGGGGAGATCCAGCGGCTCGGCGCCGATCGGCCGCGAAGAGTCGACGTGCGCGTGATCGCCGCGACCAATCGCCAGTTGCGCGAACTCGTGCGCGACGGATCGTTCCGCGCCGATCTGTATCACCGCCTGTCCGTCTACCCGATCCCGATCCCGCCGCTGCGCGAGCGCGGCAACGACGTGCTGCTGCTGGCGGGCCGTTTCCTCGAATCGAATCGCGCGCGACTCGGCCTGCGCAGCCTGCGGCTGTCCGCCGCCGCCGAAGCGGCGCTGTGCCGCTATCGCTGGCCCGGCAACGT
>JADZCB010000076.1 GCA_020851775.1 Gammaproteobacteria bacterium | reverse complement strand
GAATGGGCAAGCCCGCATACGTCGAAGCCTATCGCAACGTCGACGAACGCGAGGAGCTCGTCGGCTACGTGTTTCTTTCGACCGACATCGTCGACATCCCGGCCTATTCGGGCAAACCGGTCGTGACACTGATCGGCATGGATACGCAAGGCATCATCCGGGGCACGAAGATTCTGCGGCACAGCGAACCGATTCTGCTGCTCGGCATCCCGGAAGAGACGCTGACGAAATTCATCAACCAGTACCTCGGCCGCTTCGTCGGCGACAAGATTGAAATCGGCAAGGCGAGCGCAGGCGCGATCGGGCTTGATGCGATCACTGGCGCAACCGTCACCGTCATCGCCCAGAATCAGGTGATCATGCGCTCGGGCGTGGCGATAGCGCGCCAAGTCGGCATCCTGCAGACCGAGCCGAAACCACCAGCGCGCTGGACGGCGATCGACGAACGCCTGAGCTGGGCCCAGTTGATCGCCGAAGGCAGCGTCAGCCGCCTCACGGTCGAAGCGCGGGCGCTCGGCCTCCCGCCCCAGCAGGGTCCGGTGATCGACATGTACTTCGGCTTGTTGAACGCGCCGAGTGTCGGCCGCAGCATCCTCGGCGACGCGGGCTACTCGGGCCTGATGTCGCGGCTGAAGCCGGGCGAACACGCGATTTTCATCGTCGCGAACGGTACCGAATCCTTCAAGGGATCGGGCTTCGTGCGCGGCGGCATCTACGATCGCGTCCAGGTCGCGCAGCAGATGGACACCTTCACGTTCCGCGATCTCGATTACCTGAATCTGTGGGGTATCGAGGCGGAGGGAGCTCCGCGCTATCAGGAATCCGCCATCTTCATCATCCGCGATCCGGGCTTCGGGGCGACCTATCCGTGGCACCTGGTGTTTCTCGGCAACAAGCTGGATCGCACGACGGGCGGCCGCACCTTTGTCAGCTTCGCGCAGGAGAACTGGGTGCCGGCACGCTATCTCGAGGGCGGACGGCCTGTCGTCGCGAAGCCGGAGCCGACGTGGGTGCGCGTGTGGAAATCGCGGATTCCGGAACTGGTCGTGTTCACGGTACTGCTCGGCATGGTCGCCGTCGTCTACGCATTCCGCGAGACACTGACGCGACGTTCGACCCGCCGCAACAAATGGCCCGTCAACGTCTTCAAGTATGCGGCATGGCTGATCAGTATCGGCTTCGTCGGCTTCGGCGTACTCGCCGTGCCCTCGATCACCCAGGTGCTGACCTGGTTCCATTCGATGCTGTTCCAGTGGACCTGGGAGCTCTTCCTGAGTGATCCCTTCATCTTCATCTTCTGGATCTTCATCATCGTCACCGTCTTCGTGTGGGGCCGCGGGCTCTTCTGTGGCTGGCTGTGTCCGTTCGGTTCGCTGTCCGAACTGCTGTACAAGCTGGCGCGCATGGCCGGGCTGAAGCGCTTTCAGTTCAAGCTGCCCGAGCGCTGGCATCACCGGCTGAAGTGGGTCAAGTACGCCGTTTTCGTCGGCCTGCTCATCGTGTCGATGTTCTCGATGGGGCTCGCCGAAAAGCTCGCTGAAATCGAACCATTCAAGACGACTTTCCTCATCGGCCTGACGAACCGGAGCTGGCCGTACACGCTGTTCGCGGCCGGACTGCTCGGGCTGTCGCTGTTCATGGAACGGCCTTTCTGCAAGTATCTGTGCCCGCTCGGCGCAGCGCTCGCGATGCCGTCGACCTTCCGCTGGTTCGGTCTGAAGCGCAAACAGGAGTGTGCGAGCTGCCACGCCTGTGCCGTCGGCTGCGGCGCGCAGGCTATCGATGAAAACGGCCGCATCGATCACCGTGAGTGCCTGCACTGCCTGGATTGCATGGTCCTCTACACCGACACGCACACCTGTCCGCCACTCGTTCAGGAACGCAAACGGCGCGAGAAGCAGGGCCTCGCGCTGACGCCGATCGGGCGTGACGGCTATTTCATCCCGATCAAGGTCGAACCGATGCCGGCTGCCGCGCGCAAGACCGCCGAGGTCGATCCGCGATTGCCGACCGATCGGGCGCATCCGCCTTATGCGATACCGAAGAGCAAACTGCGCTGGCTGTTCGCCGAAGCCTGGGATCACTTGTGGCCGTGGCGCCGCGAGGTCTTCCACTCCGATCTCGTGTGGCAGGCCGCGACGCTCGCACTCGGCGGCGGCGTGACGCTGGTGTGGGTGCTGGCGGCGTTCGGCCGCATCGAGGCGATCGCCGTCATCGGCTGGTGGTTCGCGTGGAGCGTGTTCGAGGTGCTGGTGCGCCTCGATTCGAAGCGCTACGTCAAGGACGGCCCTTGGTGGCAGCGGACCTACCGCGTCGCGAACGTGATGGACATGCTGAGCTACGTCGGCTTCAAGAACCTGCTGATCGGCGCCGCGCTGTTCCTCGTCCTGAAGTCGCTGCAGCTGCTGACGATCACAGCGGCATGAGGCGAGTGCCCGCCTGGTCCGCGCTATGCGGCTGCCTGCTCGCGGGAGCGGCGGGTGCCGCGGAGTGGCGGGTACGACCGGGCGACTCGATCCAGGACGCCCTCGACGCCGCTGCCGCACACGATGTCGTCCTCGTCGAGGCCGGCCACTACGCCGAGCGCCTGCGCATCGACAAGCCGGTGACGCTGCGCGGCACCGGCCGGCCTCAACTGCGCGGCGGTCTGCAGGGAGACGTCATCCGCGTCACCGCGCCGGACGTCACGATCGAGGATCTGCTCGTGATGGACTCGGGTGACAGCCTCAAGAATCAGAACGCCGGCATCTATCTCCAGCCCGGTGCACATCGCGCGACGGTGCGCCGCTGCGAACTGCACTACAACCTGTTCGGCCTGTGGATCGAGAAAGCCGACGACGTGCGGATCGAGGACAACCTCATCACCGGCAAGCGCGACTATCGCTCGCCCCAGCGCGGCAACGGCATCCAGCTCTACAATGCGCAACGCGCCAGGATCATCGGCAATCGTGTCTGTTTCGTGCGCGACGCGATCTATGTCGACGTTTCGCACGACGCGGTATTCCGCGGCAATCGTCTCCACCACAGCCGCTACGGCACGCACTACATGAACTCCTACCGCAATTTGTGGGAGAACAACGACAGTTGGCACAATCGCGGTGGACTCGCACTGATGGAAGTACGCGATCAGACCGTGCGCGGCAATCGTGCGTGGGACAATTCCGATCACGGCATCATGCTGCGCACGATCCAGGACGCGACCGTCGAGGGCAACGTCGTCGCCGGCAATGTGCGTGGCTTCTTCATTTACGACGCTGAATACAACACGCTGCGTGACAACCTGATCATCGACAATGCCGTCGGCGTGCATCTGTGGGCGGGTTCGAAGAACAACGTCGTCGACGGCAACGATTTCGTCGGCAACCGCGAGCAGGTGCGTTACGTCGGGGCGCGCGACGAACCGTGGGGCGGCGAGCTCGGCAACTACTGGAGCAATTATCTCGGCTGGGATCGCGACGGGGATGGTCATGGCGACGTACCGTTCGAGGCCAATGATCTCGTCGATCGCCTGACCTGGCGCCACCCGCTGATGCAATTACTGCTCGGGAGCCCGGCGATCCAGACGCTCAAACTCGTCGGGCGCCAGTTTCCCGTGCTGCGCGCGCCGAGCGTCGTCGACCCTGCCCCGCGCATGCAGCCACGACATACCGCATGGAGAGAATGGCGTGAACGGGTCGAACCACGTTTCCATTGAGTCCGGCCCGGCGGTCGATGTACGCGACGTCTCGCGCCATTACGGTGCCGTGCGTGCCGTCGACGGCGTCGATCTGGCGATTGCCCGCGGCGAACTGTTCGGCCTGATCGGCCACAACGGCGCCGGCAAGAGCACGCTGTTCAAGATGATGCTCGGGCTCGTGCGGCCCACGCGCGGCAGCGTGCGGGTCGACGGCACCGAGGTCGGTGGCAGCGCCTTTCGTGCAGTGCGTCGACGCATCGGCTATTTGCCGGAGAACGTCGTCTTCTACGACAACCTGAGCGGTTACGAGACGCTGCGCTTCTTCGCGCGATTGAAGGGTACGTCCGAAGCCGGGTGCGCCGGGCTGCTCGATCGTGTCGGGCTCGCGCACGCGGCGCGGCGCCGGCTGCGTGAGTATTCGAAGGGCATGCGCCAGCGGCTCGGCCTCGCTCAGGCCCTGCTCGGTGATCCGCATCTGCTGTTTCTCGATGAGCCGACGACGGGGCTCGATCCCGAAGGCATCCGCGACTTCTACGCCATTCTGCTCGAACTGAAGGACGGCGGGGCGACGATCGTGCTGACCTCGCACATCCTCGCCGAGATCCAGCAGCGCGTAGACCGTCTCGCGATCATGGCGGACGGACGCGTGCGCGCCGTCGGTAGTGTCCAGGCGCTGCGCGCCGAACGGGATCTGCCGGTGCGAATCGGCGTCGACGTTGCCCCCGGCATGCTCGTCGACGTGCGCACGGCGCTCGGGATACTGCCGGTCGATGTGCGTGAGACGGATCACTCGAGACTCGAGATCGCGGCGCCGCGCGCGCTGAAACTTGACGTGCTGACGGCGCTGACCGCGGCCGGTGCCGCGATCCGGGACGTCGACATTCGTGAAGCGACGCTCGAAGATCTCTTCTTCGGTGAAGGAAACCCGTGATGACTCTCGAACTCGCGCCGATCGCGACCGTCGCCGGCAAGGAATTCTGGGATCGCATCCGCAGCCTCTGGGTGCTCGCGATCGCACTGCTGTTCACGGTGTTCGCGCTCGCGATCGCCTACTTCGGCGGTGCGCAGCAGGGCGCGGTCGGTTTCCGCTCGATCGGGTTCACGATCGCGAGCCTCGTCAGCCTCGTCATCTATCTGATCCCGCTGATCGCGTTGCTGCTCGGCTTCGACGCCATCGTCGGCGAGCGTGAGCGCGGTTCGCTGGATTTGCTGCTGTCGCTGCCGATCACGCGTCTGGAACTCCTGCTCGGCAAATATCTGGGCCTCGCCGCCGCACTCGCGTTCTCGACGCTCGCCGGCTTCGGGCTCGTCGCCCTGGTGCTCGCGCGCCGCCTCGATCTGGCCGGCCTGGGCGCCTTCGGCGGCTTCATGCTGAGCTCGATCCTGCTCGGCTGCGCGTTTCTCGCGATCGCCGTGCTGGTGTCGGTCGTCGCCAGCGATCGCACGCGTGCATCGGGCCTCGCGGTCGCCACGTGGTTCGTGTTCGTGCTGCTGTTCGATCTCGTGTTGCTCGGCGTGCTGGTCGTCGGTGGCGGCAAGACCGGCGGGGCGGCGCTGCCCTACCTGCTGCTGTTGAATCCGGCCGATGTCTTCCGCGTGCTGAACGTGCACGCGATTGACGATGTCGGTGCCCAGTACGGCCTTACCACTGTCTTCCCCGCTGAACTTGCCCACGACGGGTTGCTGTATGCCACGTTGATCGCGTGGTGCATCGTGCCGCTCGCCGTCGCGGCCTGGAGGTTCCGTCGATGATGTCGATCCGCAAGTCCTGGTGCCTCGTCGCGATGCTCGCACTCACTGCCTGCGGCGACGGCGGGTCGACGTCGCTGAACGTTCCCGCCGATTTCACCGAATCGACGGCCTGCGTGCTCGACGGCATGGTGCTCGCCGAGCATCCGGGCCCGAAGGCGCAGATCGTCTATGAAGGCGCGACGGAACCGGACTTCTTCTGCGACACCGTCGAGATGTTCAACGTTTATCTGCAACCGGAACAGGTGCGCGCCGTGCGTGGCCTGTACGTGCAGGACATGGGCAAGGCCGACTGGGATGCGCCGCGCGGGCAGTGGATCGACGCGCATGGCGCGTTCTACGTCGTCGGCGGCAAGCGTCGCGGCTCGATGGGCCTGACGATCGCCTCGTTCGCCGATCGCGACGCCGCGACACGCTTCGCCGCCGAGTACGGCGGGCAGGTCCTTGCGTTCGATGAAGTGAAGCCGGAAATGACGATACTGGACGGCGGCGCGCTGCACGATCAGCACATGTGAGGCAGGTCGAGCTTTCTGCGTCAGCCCAACGTGCGGATGGGGATTGCTGCCGGGTCACGCAGCACGCGGCCGCGTGACCCGGTAGCAGCGAGCTCAGCTCGACTTCTGCACCATGAAGTCGACTGCCGCCTTGACCTCGTCGTCAGTCAGACTGGCATTGCCGCCGCGCGCGGGCATCATGCCCTTCTGGCCGGTGAAGCCTTCGATCGCGTGCTTGTACAGCATGTCATTGCCCTGTGCGATGCGCGGGCTCCAGTCGTCCTTGTTGCCCGGCATCGGCGCGCCGGCGACACCGGCCGCGTGGCACAGCGCGCAGACGTTGTTGTACACCTTCTGACCATCGATGGCCCCGGCCGCGGCGACGGGCTCGCCGGCGGGAGCCGCCGCAGGGGCGGCCGGTTCGGCGGGTGGCGTCGCCGGCGCGGCCGGGGCCGCCGTCGTCGAACCTCCACTTTCCGTCGCCGGCGGGGTGTCGTTGCCGCAGGCACTGAGCAGCGCGGCGAGCGCGAGGACGGTTAACAGTCGGGTATTCTTCATGGTTTCTCCCTGGCCTGATGATGAGCAGCAGATTGTCTCAGGCGCCACCGCGTCGCGCCATCGCTCCGAAGTCGACGACGCGCGGCCGATGCCGCTGACCATGCGCAAGCTGCCACGGCGCGCACGGGTC
Organism: Gammaproteobacteria bacterium; assembly: GCA_020851775.1. GTDB lineage: Bacteria > Pseudomonadota > Gammaproteobacteria. The sequence continues at coordinate 3,914 of JADZCB010000076.1, read as the reverse complement.
GCGTCTCAGCCGCGCAGTTTCGCCAGCTGCGCCTGCAGCCGCGCGATCTGATCCGCATTGTCCGCCGCGCGTTTGCGTTCTTTGCCGACGACGTCGGCCGGCGCGCGGGCGACGAACGACTCGTTCGCGAGTTTGGCCTCGACACGGGCGAGATCCTGCTCGAGACGTGTCAGTTCCTTGCGCAGGCGCTCGCGCTCGACGGCCGGATCGATCAAGTCAAGCAGGGGGATCAGCAGCGTCGTGTCGCCGGCCAGCGCGGTGGTCGCATCGCTGGGCGCCACGCTCACGCGTTCGATTTTCTCGATGCGGGCGAGGCTCTGGATCGCACTCGCGCTGCCGGCGAGCCAGATCTGTTCGTCGGCGCTGCCGCCGACGACCTGCAACGGGATGCGCTTGCCGGGCTCGAGATTGCTCTCGGCGCGGATACGGCGCACGCCGAGCACGACGGTCTTGACCCAGGCGATCTCGGCGGCTGCCGCGCGGTCCTCGGCGTAGTCGTCGAGGCGCGGGTAGGGCTCGATCATGATCGTCTCGCCGCGGATGCCGACGAGCGGCGCGACCTTGCCCCAGATCTCCTCGGTGATGAACGGCATGATCGGATGCAGCGCGCGCAGCGCGGCCTCGAGCACCTCGAGCAGCGTGCGGCGCGTCGCTTCTTTCGCCGCGGACTCGACTGCCGGATCGTTCAACTGCACCTTCGCGAGCTCGATGTACCAGTCACAGAACTCGTCCCAGAAGAACTCGTAGATCGCCTGCGCGGCGAGATCGAAGCGGTAGTCGTCGAAGCCGTCGCGCACGACCGACAGTGCCTCGCGGAAGCGATGGCGGATCCAGCGATCGGCGAGGTTGCGGGACTTCGCTGCGGGCACCGGCTCGGGACCGACGGTCATCAGCACGAAGCGCGTCGCGTTCCAGATCTTGTTGCAGAAGTTGCGATAGCCCTCGATGCGGCCGAGATCGAAGCGCACGTCGCGGCCCTGCGTCGCCATCGACGCGAAGGTGAAGCGCAAGGCGTCTGTGCCGTAGCTCGGGATGCCGTCCGGAAACTGCCGGCGCGTCGCGGCGTCGATTTTCGGTGCATCTTCCGGGCGCATCAGGCCCGTGGTGCGCTTGGCAACCAGCGGTTCGAGCTCGATGCCGTCGATCAAGTCGATCGGGTCGAGGATGTTGCCCTTCGACTTCGACATCTTGTTGCCTTCGGCGTCGCGCACGAGGCCGTGGATGTAGATCTCGCGGAACGGTACATCGCCCATGAACTTCAGGCCCATCATGATCATCCGTGCGACCCAGAAGAAGATGATGTCGAAGCCGGTGACGAGCACGCTGGTCGGATAGAAGGTCTTCAGTTCCGGCGTCTCGTCCGGCCAGCCGAGCGTCGAGAACGGCCACAGCGCGCTCGAGAACCAGGTATCGAGCACGTCCTCGTCCTGCGTCAGCGCCACATCGGGGGCGAGCCCGCCCTTCGCGCGCGCCTCGGCTTCGGTACGGCCGACGTAGATCTGGCCGTGGGCGTCGTACCAGGCCGGGATGCGATGGCCCCACCAGAGCTGGCGGCTGATGCACCAGTCTTCGATGTTGCGCATCCATTCGAAGTAGGTCTTGCTCCAGTTCTCCGGCACGAAGCGGATGCGGCCGTCCTCGACGCAGGCGATCGCGGGCTCGGCAAGCGGCGCGATCTGCACGAACCACTGATCGGTGAGATACGGCTCGATCACGGCCTGCGAGCGGTCGCCTCTGGGCACCATCAGCTTGTGTGCGTCGGCGCGCACGAGCAGCCCCTGCGCTTCGAGATCGACGACGATGCGCTTGCGTGCCTCGTAGCGATCGAGGCCGCGATAGGGCGCCGGACCGTTGTCGTTTATCGCGGCTTCGGGGGTGAAGATGTTGATCTTCGGCAGACCGTGGCGCTCGCCGACGGCGTAGTCGTTGAAGTCGTGCGCCGGTGTGATCTTGACGCAACCCGAGCCGAAGGCCGGATCGACGTAGGTGTCGGCGATGATCGGGATGCTGCGGTTACACAGCGGCAAGGTCACGTACTTGCCGATGAGGCGCCGGTAACGCTCGTCCTCGGGATGGACGGCGACGGCGACGTCGCCGAGCAGCGTTTCGGGGCGCGTCGTCGCGACGACGACGTGACCGTTGCCGTTCTCGAGCGGATAGCGGATGTGCCAGATCTGGCCCTGTTCCTCCTGCGCCACCACTTCGAGATCCGAGATCGCCGTCTGCAGTACCGGGTCCCAGTTGACGAGCCGCTTGCCGCGGTAGATCAGCCCTTCCTCGTGCAGGCGGACGAAGACTTCGGTCACTGCCTGCGACAGGCCGTGATCCATCGTGAAGCGTTCGCGTGCCCAGTCCATCGACGCACCCATGCGTCGCAACTGCTGCGAAATCGTGCCGCCGGACTCGCCCTTCCACTGCCACACCGCGTCGAGGAAGGTCTCGCGGCCGAGATCGTGGCGTGACTGGCCTTTGAGGCCGAGCTGGCGCTCGACGACCATCTGCGTCGCAATGCCGGCGTGATCGGTCCCGCATTGCCACAGCGTGCGATAGCCCTGCATGCGGTGATAGCGGATCAGGGCGTCCATCAGCGTGTCCTGGAACGCGTGACCCATGTGCAGGCTGCCGGTGACGTTCGGCGGCGGCAGCATGATGCAGTAAGGCGCGTCGCGCCCGCGGGCGGCGAAATGGCCGGCCGCTTCCCACTGCTCGTAGCGCGGGCGCTCGATGGCATGTGGATCGTAGGTCTTGGCGATGGGCGGTTCGAACTTCATGGGCGTGAGCGGGCCTGCAGGCTTGGAAATCGGTTCGGATACACGCTCGGCGCGAGTCGCGGCGAGCGTCTGGCGGTCGATGGCGGACGACGGGGCCGGCACGGCGGCGGGCACGTGGCCAAAGATCGCGGGATCGATGTCGGTGACGCGTTCGGTCAGTCGCGGCGGGATGATCCCAGGGGGCGGGCGCCGCCCGCCGATGACCTCGTCGAACTCCGTGCGTTTGTGGTCGAGCAGGCGTTCGAGCTGTGCGATCGTCGCCGCGAGATCGCGGCGCCAGGGATCGTGCTGCGTGTCATCCTCCGCACTCATGCGTCGACCGTCGTGATCGGATAGCCGCGATCCTTGTAGAACTTGTAGCGCTTGCGCGCCTGGGCCTTCGCCCGCTCGTCCTCGCCGGTCGTCTCGACGACCTGCTCGAACCGGCTGAAGAACGGCGGTACGTCGACGTGCAGGTTGATCAGCAAATCGGCCGTCGCCGGCGTGGCGAGCGACGCCGCGAGCAGCACAGGGGCCGCGGCGGCCTCCGCGCTGCCGGCGACGGCGTGTGGCACGAAGCTCGTGTCGTGGAAGGTCCACAGCAGATCATCGAGCGCAGTGACCATGTCGTCGTCGAGGCAATGAAGGTGCACGCGGCGGCCGTCTTGATACGCCTGCTGCACCAGTTCACAGACGTAGACGTCGTGCTGGCGTCGGCCCTGCGTCGGCAGCACGTGGAAATCGATGCGGGTCATGCAGTGGCGAAGGCGCTCAAGTGAGGCTCGCGCGGCCGAGGATGAATTCCATCAGCAGCGCCAGCGGTCGACCGGTGGAATTCTTCAATTTGCCGCCCGTCCACGCAGTGCCTGCAATGTCGAGGTGCGCCCAGCGATAGTCCTTGGTAAACCGCGCCAGGAAGCAGGCCGCGGTGATCGTGCCGGCCTCGCGGCCGCCGACGTTCGCCATGTCGGCGCAGGGGCTGTCGAGCTGTTTCTGATAGTCGTCCCACAGCGGCAGACGCCAGGCCCGATCGCCGCTCATCTCGCCGGCCGCGAGCAGTTCGTCGGCGAGTGCGTCGTGATTGCTCAAGAGGCCGCTGGCATGGCTGCCGAGCGCGACGACGCAGGCGCCGGTCAGGGTCGCGATGTCGATCACGACGTCGGG
>JADZCB010000075.1 GCA_020851775.1 Gammaproteobacteria bacterium | reverse complement strand
CGTGGGGACGCAGCACCAGGCCGCCGAGCGGCGGCAGATCGACGACGATCGAGGCCGGCTGCCCGTGCGCGGCGCATGCGTCGGCCGTCACCCGCGCGACGCCGAGGTCGGATCCGCCGTAATAGCGTGAGTCGCTGTTGAGGACGACCGCGTAGTCGCCCTGGGCGGGCACGCCGTAGCGCCGTCCCGGGCGCGCGACCGGCGTGAAATTCAGCAACACCACGACATGGCCACCATCGCGGGCGTGGCGCAGGTAGGCGAGCGTCGAGTGTCCGGCATCGTCGCAGTCGATCCAGCGGAAGCCGCCACGATCATGGTCGCCCTCGTGCAGCGCCGGCTCGTCACGGTAGAGCCGGTTCACGTCGCCGACCAGCCGGCGCAGGCCCGCCGCGAGTCGGCCGATCGCTGCGTGCCATTCGAGTTCGCGATCGCAGCGCCATTCGCAGGCCTGGCCGAATTCGTTGCCCATGAAGTTGAGCTTCTTGCCCGGACTCGTCATCTGCAGCAGGAACAGCAGCCGCAGATTGGCATACTGCTGCCAGGCGTCGCCGGGCATTTTCTGCAGCAGGCTGCCTTTGCCGTGCACGACTTCGTCGTGCGACAGCGGGAGCAGGAAGTTCTCGCTGTACGCGTAGAGCTGGCCGAAGGTCAGCCAGTCATGATGATGGCGACGGTGCACCGGATCGAGGTGGAAATAGCGCAGCGTGTCGTTCATCCAGCCCATGTTCCACTTGAACGTGAAACCGAGCCCGCCGCCGTCGACCGGGCGCGACACCTGCGGCCAGGCCGTCGATTCCTCGGCGATGGTCATCGCGCCCGGGAAACAACCGTGGACCATCACGTTGAGATCGCGCAGGAAGGCGATCGCCTCGAGATTCTCGCGTCCGCCGTAGCGGTTCGGCAGCCACTCGCCTGCCTTGCGCGAGTAATCGAGGTAGAGCATCGAGGCGACTGCGTCGACGCGCAGACCATCGAAATGAAACTCGGCGAGCCAGTAGTACGCGCTCGACAGCAGGAAACTCCGCACCTCGTTGCGGCCGTAATTGAAGATGTGCGTACCCCAGTCGGGATGGCGGCCGCGGCGCGGATCGCCATGTTCGTAGAGCGCGCTGCCGTCGAAATGCGCGAGCGCGCCATCGTTGGCCGGGAAATGCCCCGGGACCCAGTCGAGCAGACAGCCGATGCCGGCACCGTGCAGCGCGTCGATCAGTGCGCGCAGATCATCGGGGGTGCCGAAACGCGACGTCGGGGCGAAGAAGCCGGTCGTCTGGTAGCCCCAGGACTCGTCGAGCGGATGCTCCGTCAGTGGCAGGAATTCGACGTGCGTGCAACCGAGATCGCGGACATGCGGCACGAGACGCGCGGCGAGTTCGCGATAGCCGTAGAAGCGGCCATCCGGATGGCGCATCCACGATCCGGCGTGCAGTTCGTAGATGTTCAGCGGCGCCGTCAGCCAGTCGGTGCGCGCCCGCCGCGCGCGCCATGCCTCGTCGCGCCACGCGTACGCGGGCGGCGCGACGACGCGCGACGACGTCGCCGGACGCAGTTCGCTCGCCCGCGCGTACGGATCCTCGCGCAGGAACACGTGTCCGGTCGTGCGCTCGCGCAGCTCGAACTTGTACAGCACGCGGTCGCCGATGTCGGGCACGAAAAGCTCCCATACACCGGACACGCCGAGGTTCTGCAGCGGATGGCGCCGACCGTCCCAGGCATTGAAGTCGCCGACCACCGACACGCGCTCGGCGCCCGGTGCCCATACCCGGAAACGCACGCCCGCGACCCCGGCCACCTGCTCGACGGCGGCGCCGAGCAGGCGCCAGGCCTGCTGCAGGCGTCCTTCGCCGAACAGATGCAGATCGTCGGCGCTCGCACACGGCGGGAACGCATAGGCATCGTGGGTGTCCGAGCCACCCGTCAGCACCCGCCACGGATGTTGTGGACGCGCGGCGAGCCGCACCTCGAACAGACCCGCGGCATGCAGCATGCGCCCGGGCAGCACGTCGCCATCGACGACGACGTCGAGCGTCGCCGCGCCCGGCCGCCACACGCGCAGCACCCAGCCCGTTCCCGCGGAATGTGCGCCGAGCAGATCGAACGGTGCATGCAGGCGCGCCTCGACCAGGCGCACGATGCGCTCGTCATGCGGCGGAAGGCCGGGATGAAAGGCGGAAGCGTCGTGAGCAGACATCTCGGGTTTATGATACGAGAAAAGATCATCGGGGACGGCCGCCGCCGTCGATGATTGTCTGCTCGAGGTGTCGATATCGATGGCCCGTTCGCTCGATCTGGTCTTCCTGTGGCATATGCATCAGCCCGATTACCGGGCACCAGGCCATGGCGATTTCGCGCTGCCGTGGACCTATCTGCACGCGATGAAGGACTACACCGACATGGCGGCGCATTTCGAGCGCCACCCCGAGGTGCGCGCGGTCGTGAACTTCGTCCCGATCCTGCTCGATCAGATCGAGGACTACGCGGCCCAGATCGCGCGTCGCGAACTGCGCGATCCGCTGTTGCGGCTGCTGGCCCATCCGCAACCCGAGGCGCTCGGCATCGGCGAGCGCCGGCATGCGCTCGACACCTGCTTTCGGGCTCATCGGCCGCATGCGATCGAACCGTTTCCGGCCTACCAGCGCCTGTACGCGATGCACGAACTCGCGAGCGCCCATGGCACCGGCGCGGCCGCGTGGTTGTCAGGCGCGTATTTCGCCGATCTCGTCACCTGGTATCACCTTGCCTGGACCGGCGAATCGACCCGTCGCGCGCTGCCGCTCGTCGCCGAGCTGATGAGCAAGGGCGAGGACTTTACGCATGTCGATCGCCTGGCACTGCTGGACGCGATCGGCGAGCTGCTGCGGGGTCTGCTCCCGCGCTATCGCGCACTCGCCGCGCGCGGACAGATCGAACTGTCGACGACGCCGCACGCGCATCCGATCGCGCCGCTGCTGCTGTCCTTCGCCGCGGCACGCGAAGCGATGCCCGAGGTCACGCTGCCGTTGTCGCCGTGCTATCCCGGGGGCCGCGATCGCCTCGACCTCCACCTCACTCGCGCCCGCGACAGCCATCGTGCGCGCTTCGGCGCGCCGCCGGCCGGTCTGTGGCCGGCCGAAGGTGCGGTGTCGGCGGCCGCACTCACACGCTTCGCCGCACACGGCACGGCCTGGGCCGCGACCGGCGAAGCCGTCCTCGCGCACACGCTCGGCGACGCGAATTACGTACGCGATCGCGATCTCTACCATCCCTGGCGCGACGCGAGTGGCGTGACGCTGGCCTTTCGCGACGATCGCCTGTCCGATCTGATCGGCTTCGAATATGCGAAGTGGCACGGCCGTGACGCGGCCCGCCATTTCGTCGGGGAGCTCGACGACATCCTCGCGCGCACGCCGGACGATGCGACACCGCTCGTCTGCGTGATCCTCGACGGCGAGAATGCGTGGGAATACTACCCGTACAACGCGTACTGGTTCTTCGAGGATCTCTATGCCGAACTCACCGCCAACCCGCGGATCCGCACGATGACGCTCGGCGACGCCTTCGCTGCGCATGCGGCGGACACCGCGCCGCTGCCCCCACTGGTCGCCGGGAGCTGGGTCTACGGCACGCTGTCGACGTGGATCGGTGATCCCGACAAGAATCGCGCGTGGGACCTGCTGTGCAGCGCGAAACAGCATTATGACCTCGTGCTCGGCAGCGGGCGGCTCGATGAGGCGGCGCGCGCGACCGCCGAAGCCCTGCTCGCGAACTGCGAAGGTTCCGACTGGTTCTGGTGGCTCGGTGACTACAATCCGGCCGAGTCCGTCGCGAACTTCGAGGCACTCTTCCGGCGCAACCTGCGGGCGCTCTACGTCGCACTCGAGCTGCCACCACCCGCCCAGCTCGACCATCCGCTGTCGGTCGGTGGCGGCCACGCGGAAGTCGGCGGTACGATGCGCCGCGCCCGCGACGCGTGACGATCACGCTCCCCATACGACGAGACACGTGATGACCGGCACCGTTTCCCTGTTGTTCGGCGTCCACGCGCACCAGCCCGTCGGCAATTTTCCCGCCGTCATCGCCGACGCCCACGAGCGCTGTTACAGACCCTTCCTGCATACGCTCCATCGCTATCCCGAGTTCCGCTTCGCGGCGCATTTTTCCGGCTGGTTGCTCGACGAGCTCTGCGCCCGCTTTCCCGAGGACATGGCACTGCTCGGGCAGATGGTCGCGCGCGGGCAGGTTGAACTCTTCGGCGCCGGCGACTGCGAACCGGTACTCGCCGCGATTCCGGCCCGCGACCGCCTCGGCCAGTTGCACGCGCTCGCCGCCAAGCTGCATGCGCGCTTTGGCGCCACGCCGCACGGTGCGTGGCTGACCGAGCGGGTGTGGGAATCGTCGGTGGTGCCGAGTCTCGTCGATGGCGGCGTGCACTACGTCACCGTCGACGACTACCATTTCCTGTGCACGGGCCGCGTCGAATGCGAGCTCGACGGCTACTACACGACCGAGGAAGACGGCCGCACGCTGGACCTGTTTCCGATCTCGGAGGCCCTGCGTTACCGCCTGCCGTTCGCGCCGGCAGGCGATGCGATCGCCTATCTCGAACAGCTCGCCGACACCGGGCAGGCGGCGGCGATCTATTTCGACGACATCGAGAAATTCGGGATCTGGCCGGAAACCCATGACTGGGTCTACACCCGCGGCTGGCTCGCCGCCTTCATCGAAGGCGTCCTCGCCTCACCCAAGATCGTCGCGCGCACTTATGCGGACTTCCATCGCGCGCAGCCGACACGTGGCATCGTCTACCTGCCGACCGCGTCGTACAGCGAGATGAACGAGTGGACACTGCCAGTGCCGGCGGCCCACACCTATGCCGATCTGCTCGCGGCGGCGAAGCACTCACCGCAGTGGCCGCGTGAACGACCGTTCATTCGCGGCGGGATCTGGCGCAACTTCCTGTCGCGCTACCCTGAGGCGAACTGGCAGCACAAGCGCATGCTCGCGTTGTCCGCACGGCTCGACGCCGACGGCGGCGCGCGTGACGATCCGGCGCTGCGCACGCTGCTCTATCGCGCGCAGGCCAACGACGCGTACTGGCATGGGCTCTTCGGCGGGATCTATCTGCCGCATCTGCGCCGCGCCGTATGGTGCCATCTTCTCGCGCTCGAGACCGCACTCGACGCCCGCGACTGGCAGCGGCCGGCGCCCGGCGATCTCGACCACGACGGCCATGCCGAATACCTGCTCGCCAGTCGCGATCTGCTGGCGGTATTACGCGACGACGGTCACGGGGCGCTGATCGAGTTGTCGAGTTATGCGCTGTGCCACAACTTCGGCGACGTGCTGCGCCGCCATGCCGAGCACTATCACCGCGTACCGGATGCAACGGTCGGCTCGGCACCCGCCGCCGGCAACGGCGGCATCGCCTCCGCGCACGATCGCGTCGTGTGGAAACACGCGATCACCGCGGCCGATCTCGAACCCGACACCGGTCCCCGCGCGATCGCGCGCGACTGTCTCATCGCCGCGGACGACACCCGCATCCCGCTCGCGACGTATCGCATCATAGCGGCGGACGCGGCGTCGGCGACCCTCGAAGCGCACCCGGCACCCGGTTGCCGGGTGCGCAAGACCTATGCGCTCGACGCCGCGGGGCTGGCGATCACATGGGCGATCGACGCGCCGACGACGCTCGATCTGGAAGTCGAGATCAATCTCGCGCTGCCGAGCTGCGATGGCTACGGCGGCCGCTATCGGCTCGCCGACGGCAGCTTCCCCGGTGGCTTCGGCCAACGGCTCGCGCTGCAGGCCTGTGCCGTCCTCGACTGCGAGGACGCGGCGCTCGAAGGCCGGCTGACTCTGACGGCGCAGCCACCCGCGGCGATCGAAGGCGTCGCGCATCAGACGGTGTCCCAGTCCGAAGCCGGTCTCGAGAAAATCATGCAGGGCGCCAGCCTGCGGCTGCGCTGGCGCGCCGGGTCGATCCGGCTCGGGCTCGGCGTGGCGCCGTCCCCGTCCTGGCTCGAGGCGTGATTCGCCGACGGCGTCGCGGCGCGAAGTGGCCAAAGTGTGGCCAAATCGAGCGCGACATGGTCAAATTCCCGCCCTTCCGCCGGCCGTGGCCGCCGCTTTCCATGAGGAACCTATCTCACCCGTGAACCCCGACTCCGTACAGATCACGCTCGGCGACGTGCAGGCTGCAGGCGCCGCGATCCGCAAGGTCATCGCCGACAGCGACGGGCCGCTGCCTCCGAAGTTCCTCGTCGAATTCCTGCTGCAGGAATGGCGACGCTATCTCGCGTTGACGCATCATCGCCACGGTCCGGCGTCCGCCGAATGGACCGCGGCGGTCGACACCACGCTGCACCTGATCCTGAGTGTCGTGCCCACGCGCTCGGCAGCCACGCGTTCGAAGCTGATGCAGTCACTGCCGAAGCTCGTGGCCGATCTCAAGGCCGGTTGTGCGATGGCGGCGACACCAGCCGGCGTGCGCGACAGCTTCCTCGCCGGACTGCGCGAAATTCATCTAGCGCTGATCGAAGCGCCTGGAAACGGCAAGGACACGCCGGAACCCGACCTGTCCGACACGATCACGATGGATGTGCGCGACCCGCGCTATCGCCTGCTGCTCGACAAGCTCGACGGCGCCGACGGCGTCGAACACATCGAGCTGTAGCTGATCGTGCCGATCCTGCGCGGGCCGCTCACCGCGGCGTCTCGAAGCGTAGCCCGAGCCAGGCACCGAGCCCCTCCGTCTCGAAGCCGAAGACATCCTGATAGTCGTCGTCGATCAGATTCTCGACCCGGCCGAACAGCGTCATCTGCGGCGTCACACGATAGCTTCCCGAGATGCCGAGCAGCGTGTACGGATCCAGCGTGACGCGCGCCGGCGCATAGAACGGCGGCAGGAACGTGTCGTCCTCGCGTTCGCCGGTATGCGTGAGATGCAGATCGAGCGTGCCGCGGCGATCCGGCGAATTCCAGCCGAGACTCGCGGCGAGCTGGTGTCGCGGACGCCGGATTTCATCGACCTCGGCAGCGGCGGTGCGGTCGGGTTCGGTCGCATCAAGCCAGGTGTAGCTCGAGCGCAGTTCGAGCTGCGACGTCAGCACTGCGTGCCCGGTCAGCTCGACGCCATCGCGTCGACTGCGACCGGCGAGATTGACCGCCGTCGCCGTGAAGCTGACGGGATCGACGACGAAGCCATTGATTTCGTCTTTCAGGCGTTCGTTGAAATAAGTCGCGCCGATGACGAAGCGTTCGTCGAGCAGTGTCTGCGACAGCCCGATTTCCCAGCCACGGGACGTTTCGGGCCTGAGCGCCGCGTTGCCGATGAAGGTCGGCGAGAACAACCCGCCGAACGAGAAGCCGAAGCGATCGAAGAAGGTCGGCGCCTTCTGCCCCGTCGCATACGCCGCCGACAGTGTCGTGCCGGTGCGCGGGAATTCCTGCACCAGCGAGACGCGATAAGTGCCGACGTCGGCGAACGCGTCGCTGTCGTCCCAGCGCCCGCTGAGTCCGAACGTCGTGCGCTCGGCGAGCGTCAGGCGGTATTCGCCGGCATACCCTATAACGTGGTAGTCGCGCTCCTGATTCGGATTGCCGAACATCGTGATCGGGCCGCGCTGATGGAAGCGCTGTTGTTCGTAATCGAATGCGAACGTCAGGATGTGGCTGGCCGGCACGATGGCGCTCGTCTGTCCCTGCAGTGACGTCTGATAGTCGATGCCGTGCTTGTGGCCGACGACGCGGCCTTCGAAGAACACCGCGATATCGCGATCCGCGTTGTCCGTCTTGCTCCACGTACCCGCCAGTTCATGCAGCCAGTGTCCGTCGAAGGTAGTGAGTTTCGCGCGCCCCTGCGCATAGGCTTGCAGCATATCGGTCTCGCCGGCGGTATCGCTCGGCACACCGAGCCCGATGTCGCCATCGGTCGCGGTGCGGATGTCGCTGAGACGGCCCGTCGCCTCGAAGCGCAGTTGCGGTGAGGCCTGCCAGCCGAGGCGCGTGTTCACCGTGCCGTTGCGATAGCCGTCCTCTTCGTCGCCCCGTTCGCTGATGTTGATGCCGCCGCTGTCGACATAGCTCAGCGCGAGATTGCCGTCCCAGGTCGCGCTCGCGGCACCGACTTCGCCGCTCAGGCGGTTAGAACCGAACGAGCCATACTCGAGCGTCGCACGCGCATGCGGCCGGCCGCTGCCCCGCCGTGTGATCACGTTGATCACGCCGGCGAGCGCATCGCTGCCCCACAGCGCGCTCTGCGGTCCGCGCACGATTTCGACCCGTTCGATGTCGTCGGTCGCGAGGTGGGCGAAGTCGAACTCGTCCGACCGGGTCACGTCGTTGGCCTCGATCCCGTCGATCAGCACGAGCACGTGATTGGCCTCTGCGCCGCGCACGCGCAACTGCGTGAATTTGCCGGCCCCGCCGGCACGGCTGACCGCAAAGCCGGGCACGTCGCGCAGCAGATCGATCAGGAACACCGGGTTGCGACGTTCGATGTCCTCGCGGGTGATGACGCTGACGCTCGCACCGGCATTGCGCAGCGACGTCGGCGTGCGGGCCGCCGTGACGAGGACTTCCTCGCGATAACGACGGGCGGGGTTGTCATCGGCATGGACGTGGGGAATTGCACCGCCGATCGCGGCGAGCACGAGAGTGGAAAAGAACAACGGGCGCATGTGTCACTCCGGCCCGCACTCTCACCCGAGCGCGGGCTTGCTGGAGTCATCGGAGGTACACAGGCTCTTTGCCGCGCAGCGCCGGGCGCCGCGTCATGCACGCCTGAGTCGACCCTCCGCGACTCGGTTTGCAAGGCCTGCGGCCGGTATCCGGGCTCATGACGGCACGAAGCATCCGCTTCGCGCGTGGTTCCCCGCCTTCCCATGCAATGGTGCACAGTGGCCTGGAGGGGTTCCGCATCACTTACCGTTGCGGGGGCAGCGCCGGAATGGTTTCCATGACGGAAACGCACCGGCTTCCCGATTATCCCTGCGCTGAACAGCGCTTGGGCACCGCTGGCTGTATTAACGAAATCGCGGGAAGGTTAACTGCGCGACCGATCGCGCGTCAATCGAGGAATGCACGTTGTGCGAGGCTTGAAACGAAACGGGGCGCCTGTTCGCACAGGCGCCCCGCGTGCACACGACTACGCGGACGATCAGCCGGAGACCGCGTCCTTCAGCGCCTTCAGCGCGCTCGCGCGCACCGATACGCTGGCCGGGCGGGCATCGACTTTCACCATCTCGCCGGTGAACGGATTGCGCGCCATGCCGGCCTTGCGAGCGGCCTTCTTCACGCGACGCAGCTTGACGCCGAGTTCCGGCACGCTCATTTCGCCGGAACCACGGGCGTTCAGATGGCGCACGGCGTGATCCCGGATCGCCGTCAACACCGCCTGCACTTCCTTCTTCTTCAGGCCGGTGGTTTCGGCGACGGCGGTCAGGATCTGGCTCTTCGTTTCACGTTCTTTGATCGCGGGCTTGGCTCGAGACATAAGTCCTCCCAGAAAGTTTTAGACAACACACACCTGTGTCCGGTGGCTGCTTGAATTCCGATTGCGACGTGACCGCCTGGCGGCGGCCGGGTTTTCTGCACCAGCGTGATTCCAGCCTCGGATGACACCGCACCCGCCTTCGACGTCGTTGCTCCCCTCGGGCATTTCACGCGGGAAAACGCCTGAAATCACGCATCGAACTCGAGCGCGGGCGTTAATATAAAGCGTGTTTTCCCGTTTGTAAGCATTCGGGGCCGCTTTTTTCCGCCATTTCTGTTCGATTGTTCAGCACTCGCGACGACTTCGCGGCATGAGGCTCGACATCGACCAGCTCACGGTCACCGCCATGCGGCGGGCCTGATCGCGCGCACTGGCACGCTCGAGGTCCGTTCAGTCCACTTGCCGGAAATCGCGCTCGCGACTCGCGATGGCGGCACGCACGAGGCGCTGCGGCAGATAGCGGACT
>JADZCB010000074.1 GCA_020851775.1 Gammaproteobacteria bacterium | reverse complement strand
TCATGCGCAAGGCGCCGCCGCGCGGGTTCAATGCCTCGATGCGGCCGAGCGCCTGAATGATGCCGGTGAACATCATGGCAATATCGAGGAACCGCCCGCGAGCGTCAAGCCGACTGCCCCGTCCCGGTGCAGTGCTGTGTCAGGCTGGCACAGGCCGCGCGACCAGCCGCAGATCGTCCCCGATCCGGCGCACGTCGACGAACGTGAAGCCGGGGCTGTCGGCGAGATTCTCGAGTTCCGGCCACGCGAATGCGGCGCGCGCGCCAGCCCCGAGCAGCCGCGGCGCGACGTAGCAGACGAGTTCGTCGACGCAACCGGCGATGACGAGAGCGCCAGCGAGGCGTGGCCCGCATTCGACGAGTACTTCGTTGATTTCGCGCGTTGCGAGCCGGGCGAGCGCCGCGGCCGGATCGACCCGGCCATCGGCAGCCGCCGGCACGCATTCGATTTCGGCACCGGCAGACTCGAGCGCCGCGCGGCGCGGCGGTGGCGCAGTCGTGCAGAACACGAGCACCGGCGCCGGATCGGCCAACAGCCGCGCCGTTGCCGGCAGCGTGAGGTGCGAATCGAGCACGACGCGCAGCGGTGGGCGGCCGCCGAGATCGTAACGGGCGTCGCGTACCGTCAAGGCCGGATCATCGGCGAGCACCGTACCGCTGCCGGTCATCACGGCACAACTCTGCGCGCGCAGCCGCTGCACGTCCGCGCGCGCCGCCGCCCCGGTGATCCACTGGCTGCGACCATTGGCGAGGGCGGTACAGCCGTCGAGGCTCATCCCCGTCTTCAGCGTCACCCAGGGACGCCCACGCTCGAAGCGGGACAGGAAGCCACGATTCAACTCGCGGGCGGCCGTCTCCAGGGTGCCACGCTGCGCATCGATGCCGGCCGCGCGCAACCGTGCCGCGCCCTGACCGGCGACGCGCGGGTGGGGATCGTCGCAGGCGTAGATGACGCGCGCGACGCGCGCGGCGATCAGCGCGTCGACGCACGGCGGCGTGCGACCGTGGTGGTTGCAAGGTTCGAGCGTGACATAGACCGTCGCACCGGCCGCCTGCGCACCGGCTTCCCCGAGCGCGACGATTTCGGCGTGAGGGCCGCCTGCGTGGTGGTGAAAACCGCGTCCGACGATCTCGCCGTCGCGGGCGATCACACAGCCGACGTGCGGATTGGGCCGGGTCGAGTACAGGCCGCGTCGCGCGAGCCGGAGCGCTTCGGCGAGATGGCGGTGATCGGTACGCGCGAGGTCGTTCATGACGCGGGGACGGCGCTCGTCATCCGGCGGTGCCGCGCCGGGCCTCAGGCCGGGCGCCGTCCCTTCGGAGCCTCGGCCGGGATCAGATCGAGCTGCTGTTCGCGCAGATCCGGCGGCAGTTCGTTCTCGAGCCGCTCGATTTCCTCGAGGAAGGCGCGTACGTCCTCGAAACTGCGGTAGACCGACGCGAACCGCACGTAGGCGACCTGGTCGAGCGCGCGCAGTTCGTCCATCACGAGATCGCCGATGCGCCGCGAGTCGATTTCACGCTCACCGCTTTCGCGCACGCGGCGCTTGATGCGGTTGACCGCGGAATCGACCTTCTCCATCTCGACCGGGCGCTTCTCCAGCGCCTTGACGATGCCGCCACGCAGTTTGTCGTCGCTGAACGTCTCGCGGCGCCCGTCGCTCTTGATCACGCGCGAGAGGCTGAGTTCCGCCGTCTCGTAGGTGGTGAAGCGCGCCTTGCATTCCATGCACTCGCGACGCCGTCGGATCTGGTCGCCTTCGCCGAGCAGCCGCGAATCGATGACACGCGTGTCGTGATGCGAACAGAAGGGGCAGTGCATGGCGGTGTCGCGCCGATCTCAGCCGGCATAGACCGGGAAACGGCCGCACAGCTCGGTGACCTGGCCGCGGACGGTGGCGATCACCGTGTCGTCGGTGATGTGATCCATCACGTCGCACATCCAGCCGGCGACCGTGCGGGCTTCGGCCTCCCCGAAGCCACGCGTCGTCATCGCCGGGGTTCCAACGCGGATGCCGCTCGTCACGAACGGCGATTGCGGGTCGTTCGGGACCGTGTTCTTGTTGACGGTGATGTGGGCACGGCCGAGCGCGGCGTCGGCCGCCTTGCCGGTGAGGCCTTTCGACACGAGATCGACGAGGAAGAGATGATTGTCGGTACCGCCGGAGACGACGTTGAAGCCGCGCGACAGGAACGTCTCCGCCATCGCACGCGCGTTGCGGAGGACCTGCTCCTGGTAGGACCGGAATTCCGGCGCCATCGCTTCCTTGAAAGCCACGGCCTTCGCCGCGATGACGTGCATCAACGGTCCACCCTGAAGACCGGGAAACACCGCCGAATTCACCTTCTTCTCGAGCTCTTCGTTGCGCCTGGCTAGGATCAGCCCGCTGCGTGGCCCGCGCAGCGTCTTGTGCGTCGTCGACGTCGTCATGTCGGCGATCTGCACCGGGTTCGGATAGAGGCCGACGGCGACGAGGCCGGCGACGTGCGCCATGTCGGCCACGAGATAGGCGCCGACTTCGTCGGCGATCGCGCGGAACTTCGCCCAATCGATGACGCGGGAATACGCCGAGAAGCCGGTCATGATCATGCGCGGGCGGTGCTCACGGGCGAGTCGTGCGGCCTGGTCGTAGTCGATGAGGCCGGTCTTCACGTCGAGACCGTACTGGAACGCGCGATAGGTGCGGCCGGAGAAATTTACCGCCGCACCGTGCGTCAGGTGACCGCCGTGCGCGAGACTCATGCCGAGAATCGCGTCGCCGGCATTCAACAGCCCGAGATAGACGGCACCGTTCGCCTGTGAACCGGAATGCGGTTGCACGTTCGCATAGTCGGCGCCGAACAACTGCTTCGCGCGCTCGATGGCGAGCTGTTCGACGATGTCGACGTACTCGCAGCCACCGTAGTAACGCTTGCCCGGATAGCCTTCTGCATACTTGTTAGTCAGCACCGTGCCTGCCGCCTCGAGCACGCAGGGACTGGCATGGTTCTCCGAAGCGATCAGCTCGATGTGGTCTTCCTGGCGCTGACGCTCGTTCGCTAGCGCCGTCCACAGCTCGGGGTCGTAGCTCTGGAGGCGCATGTCTCGCGGAAACATCGTGAATTCTCCCTCGGGTCAACGGCGGACGGATCGGCAATCCGCGATCGCGTCGCCACCATCGCTGCGCGAATGCTCCCGGCATTATTCCCGATCGAAGGCGGCAGCTCAATCGAGACACTGACGAAAACGTATTGAAAAATCGGCTTATTTTGCATTTCGCCCGGCCCCTCGCCGGGGTCGGTCAGGAATGAAGGATCGGTCGCCTCCAGCCGATATCCGGGGAACGCCGGGCACGCCATGTGACCCGCGGCGACGAGATCGGCCAGCGACCAGGAAAGCAAGCGGGGACCACGAGGGGCATGGCGGAGCGAGCGGTGACGAGGGCGGCCGACAAGGGCCTGGAACAGCGCTTCATGGCGGTCAACCGCGACCGCCTGCGACGCGTGTTCGAGACGCTGCAGCCGCGCCAGCAGGCCTTCGTCGAACTGGTCCCACTGCTGTTCCACGTCAACCATCCCCTGCTGCCGGGCTACGTGTCGCACGATACGCCGGCCGGCGTCAGCGATTACTCGCCGGGCCGCGGTGCGACGTCGGCGGCGAAGCAGCTCGTACGGACGTTTACCTACGAGCAGCGCATGCAACGCAGCTACGCGATACGCGGGCTGTACCTGATGGGCAGCCCGGGCACCATCGCCTACACCCGGCACAGCGATCTCGACGTCTGGCTGGTGCACGATCCCGAGCTCGCGCCCGACGACGTCGAGAAACTGCGCGAGAAGGCGCGCCGGATCGAGGAGTGGTCACGCGGGACCGGGCTCGAGATTCACTTCTTCGTGTTCGATGCCGAGCGCTTCAAGGTCGGACAGACCCTGAGTCTGTCCGACGAGAGCAGCGGCAGTTCGCAGCATTACCTGCTGCTCGACGAGTTTTATCGCTCCGGGCTGCTGCTCGCCGGGCTGCGGCCACTGTGGTGGGCGGTGCCGCCGGAAGAGGAGCATCGCTACGACGAGTTCGTCGATGAGGCATTGCGCAAGCGCATCCTCTCCGCGCGCAGCTACGTCGATTTCGGCGGCCTCGCGCGAATTCCGGCCGGCGAGTTCTTCGGTGGCACGATCTGGCAAATCTACAAAAGCATCGAATCCCCGTACAAGTCGGTGATGAAGCTGTTGCTGATGGAGGCCTACGCCTCCGAATATCCGAAAATCGGACTGCTGAGCCACCGTCACAAGCTCGCGGTGCTGAGGGACGGCGTGACGCTCGACGAGCTCGATCCCTACATGGCGCTGTACTGCAAGCTCGAGGAATATCTCGCGACGCAGGCCGACAAGGGTCGCCTGCGCCTGCTGCGCCGTGCGTTCTACATCAAGGCCAACGAAGCGCTGACCCAGCCGCCCGATCCGCGTCAGCCGGCATGGCGACGCGACAACATCGCGGCACTGACGCACACCTGGGGTTGGGATCGCAACAAGCTGCGCGAACTCGACCGGCGCGCAGGCTGGCGCATCGATACGGCGATCGAAGAGCGCCGCGAACTGTTCATGATCCTGCGCAAGAGCTATTCCGTGCTCTCCGATTTCGGTCGCCGCTATGCGAACGACAAGCGCATCACCGAAAGGGACCTGACCATCCTCGGCCGCAAAATCCATGCGGCCTTCGACAAGAAGCCGCACAAAATCGAACTTGTCACGCGCGGAATTTGCGGCTCGCCGCAGGAAGCGGCGCTGTCGCTGCACCAGGTCCACGATGGCCGCGGCGGCAGCATCTGGCAACTCCATGACGGGGAAGTCGCGGTCGTCACGCCCGGCCGGCAGGCGCCGCTGCGCCAGTCGACTTCGCTGGTCGAGGTCCTCGCGTGGTGCTACTTCAACCGGCTGAATGGCCCGGCCACGGTCTGGCATCACTACGTCGACGGACGACGGCAGTCGTCGCTGTCGATTCGCAAGATTCTGGATGCGCTGGAAGCGGCCTATCCCGCGCACGAACTCGCGCCGGCAGATCTGTCGGCCCTGGCCCGCGCACCGCGCGTGATGCGTGCGCTGTTCTTCGCCAATGTCGGTACCGAGTCGGCGCTCGGTGGCCTGCACGGCGGTGACGTGCTGACGAGCGATCGCACCGATGCGTTTCAGTTCGGTGGTCAGCGCGCGAATCTCGTCCACAGCATCGATCTGCTGCTGCACACGAGCTGGGAGGAGTTGTTCTGCTATCGCTTCGAAGGCACCGAAGGCATGGCACAGGCGATCTGCGAATACCTGAACCGACTCGGCGCCAACGGCGACACGGTCGCACGGACCGCGCTCGTCCACTGCTTCGACGGCGACTACGGCCACAGCATCGTCAGTCGCCTGCATCATTATCTCGAGGAACTGGGACGCACCTTCGGTCGTGCCGCGGGTGGTATCGACGTGCATCACGTCATCAGCATCGGGGATGGCCATTGCGACGTGCAGCGCACACCGCAGGGCTATCGTCATCGCCTGCACACGGGCGCCGGAGCCTTGTACAAAGCGCTGGGAACGCCGCCAGCAAAATACCGCCACGTCGAATTCAGTGGCCGCATGGCGAGCGAGGCACCCCTCGCACAGGTCTATGCATCGAACCGCCCCGGGCGGATTCAGATCTTTGCGCTGCCGCAGCGCGAACGCATCGAGGTCTTTTTGCTCGCTGGCGACGGTGCCCTGGGCCATTACCTGCACGACGACACTGACTGGATGCCGCTGTTCGATCATCTTTGGCGCTTCTTCACCAACATCACCCGCCACGCCGAGATCGGGGACGGCGAGCGCGCCGATCGCATCGAATGTCACCTGATGAAGCCGATGCCCGGCGGCTACGCGCTGCAGGCCGTACATCCGGCCGGCACCGATCAACGACCTTACCTGCCGCTGCGGCTCTTCGCCGATCTCGATCGCGAGCGCCGGCCCGAATTCGTCGCCTATCTCGACGACCGCCAGTTCTCGACGCGCGAGTCCGGGACCGGCCTGTTCGACGCCATTGCGCAGGAAGTGCTCGCGCTGCGCGCGACGCGCGCCCGCTATCCCGTCTACATCACCGATCTCGAACTGTCACCCGCCCTGCTGCAGGCCCGCGACAGCGATCCGCTAAACGTGATCGAACTGTTGCGTCAGAAGCTGCGCATCGAACGCCAGTTGACCCGCGCCCTCGGCGAGGCGACTGCCGCCTCCGACCCATGATCGCAGCGTCGAGGCGAAGCCCGCCTCAGGCTGTTTTTGCCACAAGAACACCGAGGAAGACGAGAATGGGGCGATGCCTCGTCGAGGCCGTGCCCATATCGTTTTTTAGTTCATTCCTCGGTGTTCTCGGCGGCCAATCCGGCCAACATCCCCGACCCTCCCCTTAACCGCTACAATCGGCGCCAGTTCCCAGCACCGACCGCGCCGATGAGCACTGCCGACGATTTCTTCGCCCGCGCCGAGCGTCTGCTCGCGCGTTTCGAACAGAGCCTGCCGCCGTTGCCGGACGCGGATTTCGCCGCAGGCATCGCCTGGCGCTGGCGCAAGCGTCAGGGGCGCGGCTGGCTCGATCGCATCACACGCCTCAATCCGGTACGGCTCGACGACCTGCGGCACATCGACGTGCAGAAAGACGAACTCGGCCGCAATACGCGCCAGTTTCTCGCCGGCCTGCCGGCGAACAACGCGTTGCTGTGGGGCCCGCGCGGTACCGGCAAGTCCTCGCTGGTGAAGGCGCTGTTGAACGAGTACGCGCCGCAGGGGCTGAAGCTCGTCGAAGTCGAACGGCACGATCTGATCGATCTGCCCGACATCGTCGACGTACTCGGCACGCGGCCCGGCCGCTACGTCGTGTTCTGCGACGATCTCTCCTTCGACGAGCATGACCAGACCTATCGTGCGCTGAAGACCGTGCTCGACGGTTCAGTGTTGAGCACGCCGGACAACATCCTGATCTACGCGACGTCGAACCGGCGACATCTCGTGCCGGAGAAACTGCGCGACAACCAGGACGCGCGCTACGACGAGGACGGCGAAGTGCACCAGAGCGAAGCAGTCGAAGAAAAGATCTCGCTGTCCGAACGCTTCGGTCTGTGGCTGTCGTTCCATCCGTTCAACCAGGATCGCTACCTCGACATCGTCGGCCATTGGCTCGCAGTGCTCGACGTGCCCGGGCGCGACAGCGACGAAGTTCGTCGCGCCGCGCTGCAATGGGCACTGCTGCACGGTTCGCGCAGTGGTCGCGCCGCGCACCAGTTTGCGCGCGACTGGGCCGGGCGCGTCGCCCTCGCGACACGCGACGCACGATGAGCACGCCCGATACCGTGCCGGCGGAAATCACGCGCACGCGCGCCGAGGCCGACTGCCTGTACACCGGCGATGAGGTCGCGGCCGCGGTCGATCGCATGGCGGCCGACATCACCGCCCGCCTGTGCGACGCCAATCCGCTGCTGCTCGTGACGATGACCGGCGGCCTCTTCCCCGCCGCACTGCTGCTCGCGCGTCTCGACTTCCCGCTGCAGGTCGATTATGTACATCTCACGCGTTACGGCTCGGCGACAAGCGGCGGCACGATCGAATGGCGACGACGGCCATCGGCGAGCGTCGCCGGCCGTACCGTGCTGCTCGTCGACGATCTGCTCGACCACGGCCTGACCCTCGCTGCCGCGGTCGATGAATTGAGGCGGGAAGGCGCACGCGAGGTGCTGACGGCCGTGCTCGTCGTCAAGCGCATCGTCGAGCGCCCCGGTCTCGCGCATGTCGACTTCCACGCGCTCGAGACGCCGGATCGCTATCTTTTCGGCGCCGGCATGGATTACAAGACGTACTGGCGCAACTGCGCTGGCATCTATGCGGTGAAAGGGCTGTGAAGAAATACGCGATCATCGGTGGCAGCGGGCTCGATCGGCTCGACACCCTTGCCGTCTCGGCACGGCGTCACGTCGTAACGGCCTACGGTGTGCCGTCCGGTCCACTCTGCGAAGGCCAGTTCTCGGGCGCGCCGGTCGTCTTCCTCGCGCGTCATGGCGAGACGCACCGGCTGCCGCCGCATCTCGTCAACTACCGCGCGAACATCGCGGCGCTGAAGGCGGCCGGTGTCACCACGGTGTTCGCAATAACGGCCGTCGGCGGCATCGGCAAGGAATGCGGCCCGGGACGGATCGTGCTTCCCGATCAGCTCATCGATTACACCTGGGGTCGCGAGCACACGTTCGCGGACGGCACGGCAAACGAGGTTCAGCACGTCGATCTCACCGCGCCGTTCAGCACCGAACTGCGCACGCTGCTGCTCGAAGTGGCGCCCGACGCAGGGGTCGAGCTCGTCGAAGGTGGCGTCTATGGCGCGACACAGGGACCGCGGCTCGAGACCGCGGCCGAGATCAGGCGCATGGAGCGCGATGGCTGCACGCTGGTCGGCATGACGGGCATGCCGGAAGCGGCACTCGCGCGCGAAGCGGGGCTCGACTACGTGATGATCTCGCTGGTCGTGAACTGGGCCGCGGGGATCGGCGGCAAGACGATTTCGCACGCCGAGATCGGTCATCATCTCGAACACGGCATGAGCGCCGTGCTCCGCCTCGTCGGACGCGCGCTCGGCGTCGCGCTCAGTCGCTGAACGTTTCCTCGGGGACGTCGGCGTTCGGCGCGACGATCCCGCCGTCGGCCGGCGACTCCGGCGCGAGCGAAGTGACCTGCAGCAGGATCCCGAGCAACTCGTGATCGAGATAGTGGAGCTCCCCGCTCTTCAGGTTGCGCGTCGCCTTCACACGCACCGGCGCCTCACCGGCAAGCACGACGAAATCTGATTGCACGCGCATTTCCGGCAGCGCCACCTGCAGCCGCAGCGTGCCTTCGGCGCGCGCCCGCGACGGCGCGACCGCGAGCACGCCGCCGGTCTCGACCGCACTGGGTACGGTCGTCGCCGCAGCATCCGCCCCGGTCTGTGCCGGATCGCCGATGTAGACGGCGATGCCTGCGTCGCCCGGCTGCTGCCAGGCCGCGTGCGTGATCACTTCGTAGGCGGTGGACGCGGCGAGCAGTTTTTCGGCGCCGGCGAGCCGGAACGACGTCGGCGGCAAGGCAGTGAACGCGGCCGGGCCGGGCGCGCTGCCCGTCGCGTGATCGCCGGCCGGTGCTGCGTCGTCCGGCTCGATGAGTCGTCGCGCGGCCGCGAAATCCGGCAGCGCCTCATCGCTTGCCCACGCGCCCGCGACCTGCGGCGCGGTGTGGCGGAAGACGATCACTTCGACCGCGTAATCCTCGGCGTGGACCGCACCGGCGGCGAGCCACGCCAGCGTCACGGCCGCGAGCACGCCCGTGGCCCGGCGTCGCATCTTCCCGTCCCTGTTCCCCGTTCGCGTCATGCGAGCCGCTCCAGCAGTGTGTCGAGTTCGGTGAACCGTGCCGCGTCGTCCGCCAGATCCTTGCGCAGGCGCAGTTTGTCCTGACCTTCGAGCCGATAGTGCGGCGTCGACTGGATCAGGCGGATGACCTTGATCGGTTCGATGTCCGGCTGCGGGCGGAATTCGATGACGCCTCCCTGGCGTGTGAAGTCTATGCGTCTGATCCCGAGCCTGTCGGCCTTCAGGCGTAACGCCGTCACCCGGAACAGGTTGTCGACGGCGGGGCCGCAGGGTCCGAGACGATCGATCAATTCCTCCTTCAGCAGCGTCAAATCCGCATCGCTGGCCGCGCTCGCGATGCGCTTGTAGAGCACGAGCCGCGCATGGACGTCCGGCAGATAATCTTCGGGCAACAAGGCCGGCACGTGCAGATCGATCTCGCAGGCACGGGCACTGATGGCCTCGAAATCAAGCTGCTTGCCGGATTTCAGTGCGGCGACCGCGCGGTTGAGCAGATCGGCATAAAGCCCGAAGCCGATCTCCTGGATCTGGCCGCTCTGATCCTCGCCGAGGATCTCGCCCGCGCCGCGGATTTCCATGTCGTGGGTCGCGAGCGTGAAACCGACGCCGAGATCCTCGAGCGCCTCGATCGCCTCCAGGCGCTTCACCGCGTCGGCCGTCATGGCCTTGCGCGTGGGGACTATCAGATACGCATAGGCGCGGTGATGCGAGCGCCCGACGCGACCGCGCAACTGGTAGAGCTGGGCCAGACCATAGCGATCCGCGCGATTGATGATCATCGTGTTCGCATTCGGCACATCGATGCCGGTCTCGATGATCGTCGTGCACACCAGCACGTTGCAGCGCCGATGGTAGAAATCGAGCATCACCTGCTCGAGATCCTTCTCGCGCATCTGACCGTGGGCAAAGCGGACGCGCGCAGTCGGGACGAGCTCGGCGACCGTCTGCGCAATCTGCTGGATGTTCTCGACTTCGTTGTGCACGAAGTAGACCTGGCCGCCACGCGCGAGCTCGCGCAGGATGGCCTCGCGCACGAGTTCGTCCGACCACTCGTAAAGAAAGGTCTGCACCGCGAGGCGCTTCGACGGCGCGGTCGCGATCACCGACAGCTCGCGCGTACCGGACAATGCCATGTTGAGCGTGCGCGGAATCGGCGTCGCCGTCAGCGTCAGCAGATCGACTTCACTGCGCAGCGCCTTGAATTGCTCCTTCTGCCGCACCCCGAAGCGGTGTTCCTCGTCGATGATGACGAGCCCGAGGTCCTTGAACTTCACGTCCCGCCCGAGCAGCTTATGTGTGCCGACCACGATGTCGACGGTGCCGGCCTCGAGACCCTTCAGCGTCTCCTTCACTTCGCCGGAGTCACGGAAGCGTGAGAGTTGTGCAATGCGCACGGGCCAGTCGGCGAAGCGATCGCGGAAGGTCTGATAGTGCTGCTGCGCGAGCAGCGTGGTCGGCACCAGCACCGCGACCTGGCGGCCGCCGTTGGCCGCGATGAACGCCGCACGCATCGCGACCTCCGTCTTGCCGAAGCCGACGTCGCCGCAGACCAGTCTGTCCATCGGCTGCGGCTTCTGCATGTCGTCGATGACCGCCTCGATCGCGCCTAGCTGGTCGGGCGTCTCTTCGAACGGGAAACCCTGCTCGAAAGCACGGTAAGCCTCGCGTTCGATCGCGAAGGCGTGACCCTTGCGCGCCGCGCGCCGGGCGTGGATCTCCAGCAGCTCGGCGGCGACGTCGCGGATCCGTTCAGCGGCCTTGCGCTTCGCCTTCTCCCACTGCCCGCTGCCGAGCTTGTGCAGCGGCGCGCGATCGGGGTCGATGCCGGTGTAGCGGCTGATCAGGGCGAGGGCGCTGACCGGCACATAGAGCTTGTCGCCATCGGCGTATTCGAGCTTGATGAATTCGTTGGCGAGGTCGCCGACCTGCAGCACCTCGAGGCCGAGATAGCGGCCGATGCCGTGCATCTCGTGCACGACCGGCGCGCCGACGCGCAGCTCGGCGAGATTGCGCACCACGGCGTCCTGATCCACGTTGCTGCGCCGGCGCCGGCGCCGCTGCGACGCACGCTCGCCGAAGAGCTGCAATTCGGTGACGAGCGCGAGTTTCGGTGACTCGATCTCGACGCCCTCGGCGAGTGGCGCGACGGCCAGCGCGACGCGCTGCTCGCCCGCTTCGAACTCGGCCCACGAGCTGACCTGGGGCAGCGTGACGCCATGCGCGCGAAAGAGTTCGAGCATCGTCTCACGCCGACCCGTCGATTCGGCGAGGAACAGCACGCGGCCGTCGAAGCCCGAGAGAAACTCGGTGACCGCGAACAGCGGCTGCTTCGCGCGCGAGTCGATTGGCAGCCGCGGGCCCGGTCGCGTGCCGAAGGTCTCGGCCTTCGCACGCTCCTCCCAGGTCTCGGGATCGATGCGGATCCGCGTACGACTGCCGAGTTCGGCCTCCACCTCATTGGCAGCGAGGAACAGGCGCGCCGGCGGCAGGATCGGGCGCTCGATGTCGTGGCGCAGTTGTTCGTAGCGCTCGTCGACGCTGCGGCGGAAGGCAGCGGCCGTCTCGTCGATGTCGCCGTCGACGACGACGAGCGTGTCCGCCGGCAGGTAGTCGAAGACGCTCGACACCGTGTCGTAGAACAGCGGCAGGTAGTACTCGATGCCGGCCGGCGCGACGCCGTCGCTGATGTCCTCGTAGACCGGACTCTTCGTCGGTCGCCCCTCGAACGCGAGGCGCCAGTTGCGCCGAAAATTCGCGATCGCCTCGGCCGTCAATGGCACTTCGCGGCCGGGCAGGATGCGCAGGCTGTCGACCGTCGCGGTCGACATCTGTGTTTCCGGATCGAAGTGACGCAGCGCCTCGATCTCGTCGCCGAAGAGATCGATGCGGAACGGCTGCTCGGCGCCCATCGGAAAGACGTCGATCAACGAGCCGCGGATCGCGAAGTCGCCGTGATCGATCACCTGCGGCACGCTGCGATAGCCGCCTTCCTGGAGGCGACGCCGGAATCCCTCGCGATCGAGTTCGTCGCCGGTCTTCAGCACGAAGCTCTGGGCCTGCAGCCACTGCCGCGGCGGCAGCCGGTGCAGCAGGCTCGTCACCGACATGATCAGCACGCCGCGCGCGAGGGTCGGCAGCGCGGCAAGTGTCGCGAGGCGCTCGGAGATGATGTCCTGATAGGGACTGAAGCGATCGTAAGGCAGCGTTTCCCAGTCCGGCAGGTGATATTGCGCGAGCGCCGGCGCGAAGAACGGCAGCTCGGCATCGAGCTGTCCCGCGTGCAGCGAATCGGTACAGAGCACCAGGCAGAAGCCGTGGTGCGCCTCGGCGGCACGGGCGATCGCCAGCGCGCGTGCCGCGCCATGCAGACGGCACCACCGCGTCGTGGATCCGCTGCGCGCGGGCAGCACCGGTGCGAGCGGCGAAGGACGGAGAAAAGCCGGATCGGAAGCGTCGGTTCGGGACATGCAGGGCCAGCAATGAGGCGCCGCGCAGCGGCGCCGGATCAGTTCGATGTTGTCGGTGCGACGAGGCTCGCCGCGATGTCGGCGACTGCCGCCGCCGGCGCTGCGGCGCGCGTGATCGGTCGCCCGATCACGAGCCAGTCGGCGCCGGCCGCGACCGCCGCCGCCGGCGTCGCGATACGCTGTTGATCATCCTGGGCGCTGCCCGGCGGGCGCACGCCCGGTGTCACGGCGAGAAAGTCACGGCCGAGCTTCTTCACCACCGTGATCTCCCGAGGTGAACACACGACACCGTCGAGACCTGCCTCGCGCGTCAGCCGCGCAAGACGCTCGACCTGCACTGCCGGTTCGATGTCGAGTCCGATCTCGGCGAGCCGCCCGCGATCGAAGCTCGTCAACACCGTGACGGCAATCAGCAGCGGGCGCGCAGCAGCAGTGGCGATGGCCTCGCGTGCGGCGACGAGCATCTCGCGCCCACCGCTCGCATGGACGTTGATCATCCACGCGCCGAGCGCGGCCGCGGCACGACTGGCGCCGGCGACCGTATTCGGGATGTCGTGGAATTTCAGATCGAGAAAAACCGGCAAGCCGAGTTCGCTCAGGCGGCCGACTATCGCAGGCCCCTCGGCGGTGAAGAGCTCCTTGCCGACTTTCACCGCACAACCGCTGCCGGCGAGCGCTCGCGCCATCGCCAGTGCGTCCGCGGCGTTCGCGTAGTCGAGCGCGACGATGATCGGCACACGGGGGGTTATCACATCCATGTTTTCTCACTCGCCCTCGATACCGTGTATGGGTTTGACCGTGCTCCAGGACTTGCAGCCGGGACACTGCCAGTGCAGCGAGCGTCCGGCAAAGCCGCAGCTTCCGCATTTGTAGGTCGCCTTGCCGGCCACGAGCCGCAGCGCCGTCTCTTTCAGAATCAGCAGATCTTCGCGCGCTTCGCCGCCGGCACCGTCGAGGGCGTATTCGATCAGGCGCTCGATGCCGCGGATGGTCGGGCGGATCTTCAATTCCTGCACGACGTAGCGCTTCGCGGCGCCGAGACCCTGCTGTGCGCTCATCAATTCGGCGAGGACGAGCGTCGGCGACATGCCTGCACGCAGTGCCGCGAGGCGTTCGAGATATTCGCGCAGATCATCCTCGCGATCGAGCTGGCGATAGCACTTGACGATCATCGTCAGCGCCTCGGGCAGAAAATCGATGTCCTGGTGCTCGACGCGCTTCAGGTGCTGGAGCGCGCGGTCGAATTCGCGCGCCTGCATTGCGAGATTGGCGCTCATCAGGCTCGCCCGCACGCATTTGCGATCGGTCGCGAACGCTTTGTCGAGCAGCTCCTGCGCCTCGTCACGGACCTGCCGCTCCAGTGCCGCCTGCGCCTGCTCACACAGGAAGTGCGCACGCTCATTGCTGAGATTCTGGCCGGTCGCCGCCTCGAGTCGGCTGCAGCACTCGAGCGCCTTCAGCCAGTCCTGTTCCTGCTGGTAGATGTCGACGAGATGACGCAATGCCTGCTGCTGGTACAACCCGGTGTCGAGGAGTTCGATGAAGAGATTCTCGGCACGATCGAACAGGCCCGATCGCATGTAGTCGAGACCGAGTTCCAGCAGCGCCAGGCCCCGCTGGCGGACGTCGAGCGACGCGCGCGCGACCAGGTTCTGATGGATGCGGATCGCGCGGTCGACTTCGCCACGGCGCCGGAACAGATTGCCGAGCGCGAGATGGGTCTCGACGGTCTCGGTCTCGACTTCGAGTACCTTCACGAACACTTCGATCGCCTTGTCCGGCCGATCGTGCAGCAGATAGTTCAGCCCCATGAAGTAATCGGTCGCGATTTGCGAGGAGTGCTCGCGCCGCGCTGCCTGCGTCGTGACCTCGCGACGGCCGATGAGCCAGCCGGACAAGGCCGCGACGGGCAACAGCAGCGCCGCGACGGCGAACAACGTCTCGATGCCCATCACGCGGGCGGCGGCAGCGGGCTCGCCGGAGATTCCGTCACAGACGGTGCAGCAATACGTGCGACGTCGAGTTCGCGCGTCAGGCGTTTGATCCGGCGCGCCAGCCGCCAGCGCGCCGGCAGCGTCGCGAGGACACCGAGCACGACACCGACGACGAGTCCGCCGACACCGAGCCAGGACGCCGGGACGACAGCCTGGAACGCGTAGAAATCGAGGGTCAGCGGCGCTTGATTCCGGACATGGAAAGCCAGGCCGGCGAGCGCGACGAGCAGCAGGAAAATCGCGCGCAGCACTCTGCCCATGGTGTTACGGCCTCCTGCCCGTTCGCGGATCGGCGGTGCACCGGGGTGCCGCGTGGGAATGCGCGGCGCGGCGCACCCGACGCAGCATCAATCCTCGTCCTCGTCGGGCTCGTCGTCGTTGTAGCCGGCCGCCCGGCGACGTTCGCGAGCAGCCTGGATCGTTGCCTCGTCGAGCGCATTGACGCGTTCGCGCAGCTCCTTGCCGGGCTTGAAGTGCGGGACGTACTTGCCCGGCAGCGACACCGGATCTCCGGATTTCGGATTGCGCCCGACGCGCGGCGGTCGGTAATGCAGAGAGAAACTGCCGAAGCCGCGGATCTCGATACGCTGGCCGGTGGCCAGGGTCTGCGCCATCTGCTCCAGCATCGTCTTCACCGCGAGTTCGACGTCGCGGTAGCCGAGTTGCGCCTGTTTGCGGACCAGGATTTCAATCAGCTCAGACTTCGTCATTCTTGTTCTCGCCTCTTGGAAGCGGCGCGCCGCATTCAGCCGCGTGGAGTCGGCCGGCTCGCAGTGCGCGCGCCGGGGGCACCGGCGCGCACGGGCCTCTTACTTGTCGAGTTGCTCCTTCAGCAGGTCGCCGAGCTTGGTCCGCATGACGCTTTCGTTGTCGGCGCTATACGCTTCGAGCGCCGCCGCCTCGTCGCCGGTCTCCTTGGCCTTGATGGAAAGATTGATCACGCGGCGCTTGCGATCGACGCCGACGATCATCGCCTCGATCTCGTCGCCTTCGCGCAGCACCTTGCGCGCGTCATCGACCATGTCGCGCGAAATTTCGCTGGCGCGGATCACGCCCTCGATGCCATCGCCGAGACTGACCGTCGCCGACTTCGCGTCGACGCCGATGATTTGGCCCTTGACGACGGCACCCTTGCCGTTCGCGGCGAGATAGCCGGAGAACGGATCCTGCGCGAGCTGCTTGACGCCGAGTGAAATGCGCTCGCGCTCCGCGTCGACTGCGAGTACGACCGTCTCGAGTTCATCGCCCTTCTTGAAGTTGCGCACCGCTTCCTCGCCCGGGATGTCCCAGGACAGATCGGACAGATGCACGAGTCCGTCGATGCCCCCTTCGAGTCCGACGAAGATGCCGAAGTCGGTGATCGACTTGATGACACCCGAAACGCGATCGTTCTTGTTGTGGGTCGCGGCGAACTCTTCCCATGGATTCGCCTTGCATTGCTTCATGCCGAGCGAAATGCGGCGACGCTCTTCGTCGATGTCGAGCACCATGACCTCGACTTCCTGACTCAGGTGCACGACTTTCGACGGATGGACGTTTTTGTTCGTCCAATCCATTTCCGACACGTGCACGAGACCTTCCACCCCCGGCTCGATCTCGACGAAGCAGCCGTAGTCGGCGATGTTCGTGACGGTGCCGAACAGGCGCGCACCTTCCGGGTAGCGCCGCGAGATGTCGACCCACGGATCTTCGCCGAGTTGCTTCAGGCCCAGCGAGACGCGCGTGCGCTCGCGGTCGAACTTCAGCACCTTGACGGTGACTTCCTGGCCGATCGCGACGACTTCGGACGGATGCTTGACACGACGCCAGGCCATGTCGGTGATGTGAAGCAGGCCGTCGATGCCGCCGAGGTCGATGAACGCGCCGTAATCGGTCAGATTCTTGACCAGACCCTTGACGACCGCACCTTCCTTCAGGCTCTCGAACAGCGCTTCACGTTCGGCGGAGTTCTCGCTCTCGACGACCGCGCGCCGCGAGACGACGACGTTGTTGCGCTTGCGATCGACCTTGACGACCTTGAACTCGAGCGGCTTGCCTTCGAGGTAGCTCGTATCGCGGACGGGACGGACGTCGACGAGCGAGCCCGGCAGGAATGCGCGGATCGTCTCGATGTCGACGGTGAAGCCGCCCTTGACCTTGTCGCTGATGATGCCGGTGACGCTCTGGCCGGCCTCGCAGGCCTTCTCCAGTTCATCCCAGGCCTTCGCGCGCTTGGCCTTGTCACGCGACAGACGGGTTTCACCATTGCCGTCCTCGACGGTATCGAGCGCCACGTCGACTTCGTCGCCGACCGTGATCTCCAGCTCGCCCTTCGAGTTGCGGAACTGTTCGACCGGCACGACGCCTTCGGACTTCAGCCCCGCATTGATGATGACGAAGTCGGGCCGCACCGCGACGACTTTGCCCTTGACGATGGTGCCCGGCCGCATCTTCGCGGCGATCTGGCTGCTTTCGAACAGCTCAGCAAAACTCTCCGTCATAGTTACCTGATTTCTGTCTGTAGGGGCTTCGACGGGAGCGCTACGACCGGCAAGCCGGTGTCGACGAGGCGCCCGTCCCCGAAGCCGGGGTTAAGGGTTGAACAAATGGTCATCCCCCGCGTCGAGCGATTCCGCGTTCCCGCAGCAGCCGCTTCACGCGAGTTTCCACTTCGGGAATCCCGAGATGCGTGGTGTCGAGGATTTCAGCGTCGGGAGCGGGCTGCAACGGAGCAACTGCGCGTTGCTCGTCCCGTTGATCGCGGCGTCGGATGTCCTCCAAGAGCGCCGCGAGGTTAACATCAATTCCTTTGCCCTTCAACTGCTTATAGCGTCTGTCCGCGCGCGCTTCGGCGCTCGCCGTCAGGAACAGCTTGAACGCGGCATCCGGAAACACCACGGTGCCCATGTCGCGTCCATCCGCGACCAGCCCCGGCGGTTGCCGAAACGCCCGCTGCCGGGCGAGCAGGGCCTCACGCACCGCGGGCAGCGCCGCGACCACCGAGGCCGCCGCGCCACCGGCCTCGGTCCGTACGGCAGCCGTCACGTCGCGATCATCGAGCAATACGCGCGGTTCGCCGTCGGTCTCGACAAAGACAACCGGCAGCGCCAGCGCGAGCTCCGCAACCCGCGCTTCGTCGGTGAGTGCCACGCCGGACAGGGCCGCGTAATGCGCAGTGACCCGGTACAGCACGCCGCTGTCGAGGAAATGCCAGCCGAGCATGCGCGCGAGCCACAGGGCCAGCGTGCCCTTGCCGGTTCCGCTCGGACCATCGACGGTGACGACTGGAACGATTCCGCTCACAGCGCGAGCCCCGCGCGGCGCGCGAGGTCGACGAAAGTCGGGAACGACGTCGCAATCGTCGTCGCACCAGTGATCTGCATCGGGCTCGATGCGCGCAGCGCCGCGATTGCGAAGGACATCGCGATGCGGTGGTCCCCGTGGCTCTCCAGCGTCGTACCGGCGAGCCGGCCACCGGTGATTTCGATGCCGTCGTCGAAGGTCCGGACCGCGATGCCGGCGCGGGCGAGGCCGGCCGCCATCGTCGCCAGACGATCGCTCTCCTTGTGACGCAGTTCCTCGGCGCCCCGCACGCGGGTGACGCCAGCGGCGCAGGCCGCGGCGATGAACAGGATCGGAAATTCGTCGATCGCCAGCGGCACGAGATCGGACGGCACGTCGATACCACACAGTGGTGCCGCCCGCACACGCACGTCCGCGACCGGTTCGCCGCCGACGTCGCGCGGGTTCAGCAGCGCGATGTCCGCGCCCATGCGCGTGAGGATCTCGATGATGCCGGTGCGTGTCGGATTGATGCCGACGTTCTCCAGCACCACCTCGCTGCCCGGTGCGATGCTCGCGCCGACCATGAAGAAGGCCGCCGACGACAGGTCGGCCGGCACTGTGATCGAAGTACCGCGCAGCCGCTGTCTGCCGTCGAGGCAGACACGCGCCCCGTCGACATCGACGCGTACCCCGAAGCCGCGCAGCATGCGCTCGGTATGGTCACGCGTCGGTGCGGGTTCGACCACGCAGGTGCGGCCACGCGCATGCAGGCCGGCAAGCAGTACGGCCGATTTGACCTGCGCGCTTGCGACGTCCATCACGAACTCGATGCCTTCGAGCGGTGCGCCCGGTTGTATGACGATCGGCGGCCTGCCGTCGGCCGTGGTCACCAGCCGGGCGCCCATGCGCGTCAACGGTGCGGTGACGCGTTTCATCGGCCGCCGGCACAGCGACGCATCGCCGGTCAGTGTCGCCGCGATGCCGGCACCGGCGAGAATACCGGTGATGAGCCGGATCGACGTGCCGGAGTTGCCGAGGTCGAGCACGTCCCGCGGTGGTACGAGACCGCCCTGCCCCACGCCGTACACGCGGATGAGCCGGCCGTCGTCGAACTCCTCGATGCGTACGCCCATCGCGCGGAACGCCGCCATCGTCGCGCGCACGTCGTCGCCGAGCAGGCAGTCGCGAATCTCGGTCACGCCGTCGGCCAGCGCGCCGAACATCACTGCGCGATGGGAAATCGATTTGTCGCCGGGCACGCGCAACCTGCCTTCGAGCCTGCCGCCAGGGTTGACACGCAGGGTCTCGCCGATCCCGCTCATCGAGTCGTCCTCCGTCGCACAAAATCGTCGCGCGCGCGTTTTGCGCGTGCGAATGCCGTCTCGAGCGCCTGTGCGTCGCCGGCTTCGACGGCCCGCCGCAGCGTCGCGAGGGTTGCTTCGAAGCGCGTACAGACGGCCAGCAGCGCCCGGCGGTTCTGGATGGCGATGTCGCGCCACATCGTCGGGCTGCTCGAAGCGATGCGCGTGAAATCGCGGAAGCCACCGGCGGCGAAGTCGAAGACGTCGACCGGGCTGTCGAGCCCGAGCAGGCAGTCGACGAGCGCATACGCAAGCAGATGCGGCAGGTGGCTGGTCGCGGCGAGCACCTCGTCGTGCAGATCGGCATCCATGTCGAGGACGTCGGCACCGACGCATTCCCACAAACGGCGCACCGTTGCGAGCGCCTCGCGATCGGTGTTCGCCACCGGCGTCAGGATCACGCGATGCCGCACGTAGAGATCGGCCTTCGCCGCCTCGACACCGCTCTGCTCGGCGCCCGCAATCGGGTGCCCGGCAACGAACCGCGCGTAATGCGTGGGCGGCAGTTGCGCGCGGGCTGCCTCGAGCACGCACCGTTTGGCACTACCGACGTCGGTGATGATCGCCTGCGGCGCGAGCGCCGGCGCGATGCGTGCGAGGATATCGGCCGTTGCCCCCAGCGTCACCGCGACGACGACGAGATCGGCGCCGCGCACGGCCTCGGCCGGATCGTGCGTCCAGGCGTCGATCACGCCGAGTTCGACTGCACGCTCGAGATTGCCACGGTCGCGCCCGCAGCCGACGACGTGCTCGGCGGCGCCCTGCGCGCGCAGCGCGCAGGCCAGTGAGCCGCCGATCAGGCCGACACCGATGATCGCAACGCGTCCAAAGGACTCGCTCACAGGCTTGCCCGCGGATACGACCCCAGAACGCGCAGCATCGAGGCGGTCTCGGCAACTTTCGCGAGCGCCGCCGAGACGCGCGGCTCGGCCTGGTGGCCGTCGATGTCGACGAAGAACACGTACTCCCACTTCGCATGGCGCAGCGGGCGCGATTCGATCCGCGTCATGCTGATACCCGCTTCGGCGAAAGCCCGCAACACCTCGTGCAGTGCGCCGGGCTTGTTCGGCGTGACGAAATACAGCGAGGTCAGGTCCTGGCCCGTCGGTGCGATGTCGTGGTGCCCGAGCACCAGAAAGCGCGTGGTGTTGCTGGGATCGTCCTCGATGTTGCGCTCCAGCAGCGGCAGGCCGTAGATCTCGGCCGCCATTTCGCCGGCGATCGCGGCCGCGTCGGGCTCGGTCGTCACGCGACGGGCTGCCTCGGCATTGCTCGTCGCCGGCACCCGCTCGACGTGCGTGCAATGGGCATCGAGCCAGTGACGGCACTGCGCGAGGGCCTGCGGATGGGCGTAGATCCGCGTGAGCCCGGCGATCGAATCGGCTTGTGACATCAACTGATGATGCACGGGCAGCAACACTTCACCGCCGATGCGCAGCGTCGAGTCACGCAGGCAGTCGTGGGTCTGGTTGACCGAGCCTTCGAGCGAATTTTCGATCGGGACGACGCCGAAGTCGGCGCCGCGCGCTTCGACGATGCGAACCACTTCGTCGATCGTCGGAACCGGTAGCAGCGTCACCGCGCCGCCGAAGTGCTTGCGCGCGGCGGCGTGGGTATAGGTACCCGCAGGGCCGAAGTAGGCGACGCTCAGCGGTTTCTCGAGCGCGAGGCAACTGGACATGATCTCGCGCATCAGGCGCGCGATTTCATCGCCGCTCAACGGGCCGGGGTTCAGTTGACGCGCACGGCGCAGCACCTGGGCTTCGCGATCGGCACGGTAGAGATCGCCGTGGGCGCCGGCCGCCTGCTTGATGCGGCCGACATCGAGCGCGCATTTCGCGCGTTCGTTGAGGAGTTGTACGAGGGTGCGATCGATCCGGTCGATTTCCTCGCGGACGGCCTTCAGGGCTTGTTCTTCGCTGTTCACGGCGTCGGGGCGCGCGACGGGTGGCGCTTAACTGTCCGCAGCGGGATCCGTCTCGTCGCCGTTGCCGACGTCCGCGACCGGTTCGACGCCGACGAGCTTTTCGCCGCTGCCGAGCGAGATCAGCCGCACGCCCTGCGTATTGCGGCCGACGACCGAAATTTCCTGGACCGGCGTGCGTACCAGCGTTCCACCGTCGCTGATCAGCATGATTTCCTCGTCGACGGCGACGGTCACTGCGCCGACCACCTGGCCGTTGCGTTCGCTGGTCTGGATCGCGATCACGCCCTGGCCGCCGCGGCCATGCCGCGGAAATTCCTCGATGCGTGTGCGTTTGCCGTAGCCGTTCGCGGTGGCCAGCAGCACGTCACGTGCCGGATCGATCGGCAGCAGTGCGATCAGAGTCTGCGCTTGGGCCAGCCGGATGCCGCGCACGCCGTGCGCGTTGCGGCCCATCGGCCGCACTTCGCTTTCCTCGAAACGCACGGCCTTGCCGGCGCTGCTGACGAGCATCACGTCGCGCGTTCCGTCCGTCAGCGTCACACCGACGAGACTGTCGCCCTCGTCGAGATCGACGGCGATGATGCCGGCGGTCCGCGGACGCGAATACTCTTCGAGCGAGGTCTTCTTGACCGTGCCCTGGCGCGTCGCCATCAGCACGTAGAGATTCGGATCGAAGGACTTGATCGGCAGCACCGCGGTGATGCGTTCGCCTTCGGAGAGCGGCAGGAGGTTCACGAGCGGACGACCGCGGGCCGTGCGGCTCGCCTGCGGAAGTTCATAGACCTTCAGCCAGTACACCTTGCCGCGGTTCGAGAAACACAGCAGCGTGTCGTGCGTGTTCGCGACGAACAGCTTCTCGACGAAATCCTCGTCCTTGGTCGGCGCCGCCGCCCGCCCGCGGCCACCACGACGCTGAGTGCGGTAGTTGTCGATCGGCTGCGACTTCGCATAGCCGAGGTGTGACAGGGTGACGACGACATCCTCGGGGCTGATCAGATCTTCGAGCGAGAGGTCTTCCTGCGTCACTTCGATACGCGTGCGGCGGGCATCGCTGTAGTGTTCGCGGATTTCGACGAGCTCGGCTCGGATGACGGCCATCAGGCGCTCCGGGCGGGTCAGGATATCGAGGAGATCGTCGATGCGGTCGAGCAGTTCGCGGTATTCGTCGAGGATCTTGTCCTGTTCCAGCGCGGTCAGGCGCTGCAGACGCATCTCGAGGATTTCCTTCGCCTGCCGCTCGGACAGTCGGTACGCGCCGTCGACCAGCCCGCAACCCGCCGGCAGATCGTCCGGGCGCGACACCTGGGAACCCGCGCGTTCGAGCATCGTCAGCACGATGCCCGGCGCCCACGCACGCCCGGTCAGCGCGGCGCGCGCCTCGTTCGGGTTAGGCGCGGCCTTGATCACCGCGATCACTTCGTCGATGTTCGCGAGCGCGACGGCGAGCCCCTCGAGCACATGTGCGCGTTCACGTGCCTTGCGCAGATCGTAGATCGTGCGCCGCGTGACGACTTCGCGCCGGTGGCGCAGGAAACATTCGATCAGCGTCTTGAGATCGAGCGTGCGCGGCTGGCCATCGACCAGTGCGACGGTGTTGATGCCGAACACCGACTGCATCTGCGTGTGCTGATAGAGATTGTTCAGCAGCACTTCCGGCGATTCACCGCGCTTCAGGTCGATGACCATGCGCATGCCGTCCTTGTCGGACTCGTCGCGCAGTTCGCGGATGCCGGTGAGACGTTTTTCCTTGACGAGATCGGCGATCTTTTCGAGCAGTCGCGCCTTGTTCACCTGGTAAGGCAGCTCGGTGACGATGATCGACGGCGCATCGGTGTCGGCGTTTTCGATTTCCGCCTTGGCCCGCACGTAGATGCGGCCGCGGCCGGTGCGGTACGCCTCGCGGATGCCGGCAGCGCCGTTGATGATGCCGGCGGTCGGGAAGTCCGGGCCCGGCACGTAGCGCATCAGGTCGTCGATGGAGAGCGCGGGATCGTCGACCAGCGCCACGCACGCGTCGATCACTTCGCCGAGATTGTGCGGCGGGATGTTCGTCGCCATGCCGACGGCGATACCGCTCGAGCCGTTGACGAGCAGATTCGGGATGCGCGACGGCAGCACCGTCGGTTCCTGTTCCTTGCCGTCGTAGTTCGGTACGAAATGGACGGTTTCGCGATCGATGTCGGCGAGCAGTTCGCCGGCAATGCGTTCGAGCCGGCATTCCGTGTAGCGCATCGCCGCGGCGGCATCGCCATCGACCGAGCCGAAGTTGCCCTGACCGTCGATCAGCGTGTAGCGCAGGGAGAAATCCTGCGCCATGCGCACCAGTGTGTCGTAAATCGCGTTGTCGCCGTGCGGATGGTATTTACCCATCACTTCACCGACGACGCGGGCGCATTTGACGTAGGGCCGGTTCCACACGATGTTCGCTTCGTGCATCGCGAACAGCACGCGCCGGTGTACCGGTTTGAGCCCGTCACGAACGTCCGGCAGCGCCCGTCCCACGATTACGCTCATCGCGTAATCCATGTAGGACTGGCGCATTTCGTCTTCGATGTTGACGGGCAGGAGCTGGCGCGCGAAATCGACCATCGGCGGCTTTATAAGTTCTTAAATTTCCTGAGGAACACGTGACCCCAAAAGAGCCGGGAGTGTAGCACGTAAAGGACTCGGGCTTAACCCTCCGCGAGCTTGGCGTCAGCGCTCGCGCGACCTCAGCTCAGCGGCCCGTCGCGAGCATCGCGAGCCGGGCCCGATCGGGACGCTCGATGATCCCCGCCTCGGTCACGAGCACGTCGATGAGGTGCGCCGGCGTCACGTCGAAGACCGGGTTGTAGGCGCCGACACCGGGCGGCGCATGACGCTGCCCACCGATCATGGTGACTTCCTCGGCCGTGCGCTCCTCGATGTGGATCGCGTCGCCATCCGGCGTCGCGGGATCGAACGTCGACAGCGGCGCGACGACCATCATGCGAGCCCCATGGGCGCGCGCTGCGATCGCGAGCGCGTAGGTGCCGATCTTGTTCGCTACGTCACCATTCGCCGCGACGCGATCGGCCCCGACGATCACCCAGGACACGCCTTGGGTACGCATCACGTGGGCCGCAGCGCCGTCGGTGACGAGCCGCACCGGAATGCCTTCACGCGCGAGTTCCCAGGCCGTCAGCCGTGCACCCTGCAGCCATGGTCGCGTCTCGGTCGCGAACACCTCCCGGACACACCCGGCGGCATGCGCATCGCGAATGACGCCGAGCGCGGTGCCATGCCCGGCGGTCGCGAGGGCACCGGCATTGCAGTGGGTCATGATCACCGACGCCGGAGCAATCAGCGCCGCACCGAGTCGTCCCATGCGGTGGTTCGCCGCCAGATCGTCCGCGTGCAACGCCTGCGCACGCGCGAGCAGTGCCGGCTCCGGATCGCCCGTCGCCACGCCGGCGGCCGTTTCGAGCATGCGCGCGACCGCCCACGCCAGGTTGACGGCGGTCGGCCGCGCTTCGCGGATCGCCGTCACGTCCGCCTGCCAGATCTCGCGCCAGCGAGTACCGTCGCGCTGCCACGCCTCGCGCGCAGCCAGCACCATCGCATACGCGCCGGCGATGCCGATTGCCGGTGCACCGCGTACCACCATCGTGCCGATCGCCTCGACGACGGCAGCCGACGTCGTGCATTCGACGTGGCGTTCGACGGCCGGCAACAGGCGCTGATCGAACAACCACAGCGCCCCGTCACGCCAGGCGACCGGTTCGACGTGCGTGCGGGGATTCGACGGGCTGGCTGGGTTCATGGCGGCCGCTGCGTACGTAAAAAACCGTATGTTACCTTACGCGTGAGCGCCCGCCGGCCGGCGGCGCAGTGATTCCCTGTCCGCCGCCCGATCCGTAACACACCAGACCATGCAACACGTCGACCAGTTGATCCACGCCCGCTGGGTGATCCCGGTTGAACCGGCCGGCGACGTGCTGCCGGCGCATACGCTCGTCGTACGCGACGGCCGCATCGCCGCCGTGCTGCCGACCGTCGTCGCCGAGCGCGACTATGCCGCGCCACGCGTCGTGCACCTGCCGCGGCACGCGCTGCTGCCGGGCTTCGTCAACGCCCATACGCACGCGGCGATGAGCCTGTTCCGCGGTCTCGCCGACGATCTGCCGTTGCAGACCTGGCTCGAGGCACACATCTGGCCGGCCGAGGCGCGCTGGGCCGATCGCGAGTTCGTCCGCGACGGCACGCGCCTGGCGGTGGCCGAGATGCTGCTGGGTGGCACCACCTGTTTCAACGACATGTATTTCTTTCCCGACGAGGTCGCGGCCGTGGCGAGCGAGGCCGGCATCCGTGCAGTCGTCGGCATGATCGTGATCGGCTTCCCGAGCGCGTGGGCGCGGGATACGCGCGAGTATTTTGCAAACGGGCAGGCGGTGCACGACCGCTATCGCGGCCACCCGCTGATCCGCACGGCCTTCGCGCCGCATGCGCCGTATACCGTCGACGACGACGCGCTGCGGCTGATCGCCGTGCGCGCCGAGGAACTCGATGTCCCCGTGCATATGCACGTACACGAGACCGCGCGGGAGGTCGCCGACGCGGTGGCGGCGACAGGCGAACGCCCGCTCGCGCGGCTCGCGCGACTCGGACTTTTGTCGCACCGGCTGCTCGCCGTGCACATGACCGCACTCGAGCCGGACGAAATCGGACTGATCGCAAGAACCGGGGTCTCGGTCGCGCACTGTCCCGAATCGAATCTGAAGCTCGCGAGCGGATTCTGTCCGCTCGGCGCACTCGCGGTGGCAGGCGTCAACTGCGCGCTCGGCACCGACGGTGCGGCGAGCAACAACGACCTCGACATGCTCGGCGAGATGCGCACGGCGGCTTTGCTGGCGAAGGCCGTCGCCGGCGACCCGTGCGCGGTCCCGGCGCACGCCGCGCTCGCGATGGCGACCCTGCACGGCGCGCGCGCGCTCGGTCTCGATCACGAAACCGGGTCCCTCGCCGTCGGCAAGCACGCCGACTGCATCGCCATCGATCTCGGCGCACTGCGCGCGCAGCCCGTTTACGACCCGATCTCGCAGATCGTCTACGCCGGACACCGCGATCAGATCACGGACGTTTGGGTCGCGGGACGGCGCGTCGTCGACGAACGGCGCCTGACGAGCCTCGACGAACAGCATCTGCTCGCGACCGCCGCCCGCTGGCGCACGCGGATCCAGCCGGATTGAGCCCGGGCCGCGTCCGTGTCAACTGCCGACCGGTCGCAGGCGATCCCAGCGGTTGACG
>JADZCB010000073.1 GCA_020851775.1 Gammaproteobacteria bacterium | reverse complement strand
TGAACGTGACTTCGCCCCCCAAGTGCTGCGCTCCGCGATAGGTGGCTGTCCACGGCGTGATGTGGTCATCGATCGTCGACACGAAACAGCACGGCACGTCGATCAGTCCGAGGTCGATCGGGGTGCCTGCGAGCGTCATGCCACCCGGCTTGCATAGGAGATTTTGTTGGTACATCGCGCGCAGATAGGTGCTGTGCATGCGTGCGGGCATACGCGTGGAATCGGAGTTCCAATACAGCAGATCAAACGGCGTGGGGTTCTTCCCGAGCAGATAGTTGTTGACGACAAACGACCAGATGAGATCGTTCGCGCGCAACAGATTGAACGTCGACGCCATATCCTTGCCGTCCAGATAGCCCGTCTGCGACATCGATTTTTCAATGCAGTCGATCTGGCGCTCATCGACGAACACACCGAGATCGCCGGGCTCGGCGAAATCGAGCATCGCGGTGAAGAAAGTGGCCGCATGTACGCGCGTGTCCTGACGCGCCCGCAGCCATGCGAGCGTCGCCCCGAGCAGCGTGCCGCCGATGCAATATCCGATTGCATTGACTTCGCGTTCACCAGTCGCCTGCGTGATGGCATCGAGCGCGGCAATCGGTCCTTCGAGCATGTAGTCTTCGAAATCCTTGTCACGCAGCGATCCATCCGGATTGACCCACGAAATCACGAATACCGTGTGGCCGCGGCCGACGGCCCAGCGGATGAAGGAGTTCTTCGGCTGCAGATCGAGTACATAAAACTTGTTGATCCAGGGTGGCACGATCAGCAGCGGCCGGCGACGCACGCGCGCGGTCGACGGCGCGTACTGGATGAGCTGCATCAATTCGTTCTGGAACACCACTGCACCCGGGCTCGCCGCGATGTTCTCGCCGAGGCGGAAGCCGGATTTGTCGACCATGCGTGTGCGCAACTGGCCAGTGGTGGGATCGATGTCGGCAAGGAAATTACGCAGACCTTCAATCAGGTTGGCGCCACCGCTCTCGACGGTCGCGCGCAGCACCTCGGGATTGCTGACGGCGAAATTGGTTGGTGCCATCGCATCGACGAATTGCCGGGTGAAGAACTCGAGCTTCTTGGCCGTCGTCGCATCCAGGCCGTCGACGTCGAGCGCGAGCCGCATCAGCGTGTCGGCATAGATCTGATAAGTCGCGCGGATGAACTCGAACAGCGGGTTCGCCTGCCATTCGGGATCGCGGAAGCGCTTGTCGGTCACGCCGACGGCATGCTCGCGATCGAGACCGAAACTTCGCTCGACTGCGCGCTGCCAGGCTGCGAGCCCCAGTCGGGCGGCGTCGATCTGCGCCTGCCACAGTGGATGCGGGTCACTCATAATTTTCAGCCCCAGCATCTGGAAGCTGGCAAAGATGCCCATCGGATCGAATACCGACGGGGTCGCAATCAGCGAAGCCGAGTAACGCTCGAGCAGCGTACGCGCTGCCTCGGCGGCACGACCTACCGCATCACCGAGCGCGGTGGCATCCGGCACGGGAATGGGCGGCTCGGTCGTCATGATTTCAGCCTTTTTTTCTGGGCACGTAGAGATCGGTGATCGTACCGCTGAACATCTCGGCTGCCAGGCCGAGTGTCTCCGACAGTGTCGGGTGCGGATGAATCGTGAGCCCCAGGTCTTCGGCGTCACAGCTCATTTCGATCGCGAGTCCCGCTTCGGCGATCAGATCGCCCGCCGCTGGGCCGACGATGCCCGCTCCGACGATGCGCTTGTCCGTCGGGTCGAACAACAGCTTGGTGAGGCCCTCAGGACGGCCGAGGCTCAGCGCGCGGCCGCTCGCCGCCCACGGGAACACGGCCTTTTCGATGGCGATACCCCGCGCGGCCGCCTCGGTTTCGGTCAGGCCGACCCAGGCGATTTCCGGATCGGTGTAGGCGACGGAGGGAATCACGCGCGCATCGAATGCGACGTTGTGGCCGGCCGCTGCTTCGGCCGCGACCTTGCCTTCGTGCGTCGCCTTGTGCGCAAGCATCGGATTCCCGACGATGTCCCCGATCGCAAAAATATGCGGTTGACTCGTGCGCATCTGGCGATCGACGCGGATGTATCCGCGTGCGTCGATCGCGATGCCGGCCTTGTCGGCGTTCAGCAGCGCGCCGTTCGGCTGCCGTCCGACCGCGACGAGTACGCGATCGAAACGCGCATCGGCCGGTCCGTTCGCCCTTTCGAAGCTGACGAGCAGCGCTTCCTTTTCCGGCGTCACGCGGCTCAATTTCGTCTGCAGATGAATGCCGGCGAGGCGTGTCTTCAGGCGTTTTTCCAACGGTTTCACGAGATCGCGATCAGCACCGGGGATCAGGCCGTCCGCCAACTCGACGACGGTCACCGAGCTGCCGAGTTCGGCGTAGACGGTCGCCATCTCGAGTCCGATGATGCCGCCGCCGACGACGAGCAGGCGCGGCGGGATGTCGGTGAGCGCGAGCGCACCGGTCGAATCGATGATGCGCGGATCGTCGTACGGCAGGCCCGGCAGACGCACCGGCTGCGATCCTGCGGCGACGATTGCCTGTTCGAAGTGCAAGTGCGTCGGCTTGCCGTCGGCGCCCGTGATGGAGAGCGTATGCGCGTCGACGAAGCGGCCTTCGCCGGTGACGACGTCGATCTTGCGCTGCTTCGCGAGGTTCTTGAGTCCCCCGGTGAGCTGCCCGATGACTTTCTCCTTCCAGCCACGCAGCGCAGCGAGATCGATCACCGGTTGACCGAAGTCGATGCCATGCGCCGCCATGTCACGTGCGTCCGCGATCACCTTCGCCGCATGCAGCAATGCCTTCGACGGAATGCAGCCGACGTTGAGGCACACACCGCCGAGCGACGGTTCGCGCTCGACGAGCGTCACACGCAGTCCGAGATCGGCAGCGCGAAAGGCCGCGGTATAGCCACCGGGGCCGGCGCCGAGCACGACGAGTTGAGTGGTCGACTCCATCACGTTCCTCGTATCGGGGTCTCGATGAAAAGGACTCGGTGCATGTTTCAGGCAGGACGCGGGCGATAGAGCACCACGACGCGTCCGATGCTCGCAACGACGTCGGCGTCGAGCGCCGACGCCATTCGATCTGCCTCCAGCACGCGTTCGGTACGTTCA
>JADZCB010000072.1 GCA_020851775.1 Gammaproteobacteria bacterium | reverse complement strand
GCGATAAACGGTGTCATGTAAGCCTTCATCTGCTGGTGCACGTCCGAAACCTGGTAGGCATCGTGATCGGCAGCGCTCACGAAGCTCGAGACGATCCCGTGCGTCAGGCCGTCGCTTCGCGAAGCGATGTTTCGACTGAATACGTATCTCAGCAGGTTCGGCGCGCCGCGGCGGACGCGTTCGGCGAATGCCTCGACCTGCTCGAAAAAGTGTCGATCCGCCGCGGCGGTGAACTCCATCAGGACGACGTGGTGGAACATTGCAGCGCACCTCACATTCGGGCCAGCATGCCCCCATCGAGGGTCAGCACGTGGCCGTTGACGAACGAACCTGCCGCCGAGGCGAGAAACACCACCGCAGGGGCGATCTCCTCCGGTTCGGCCCAGCGACCCGCGGGCACACCGGATTCGAGGAACTTCTGGAAATCGGGGTTCTCCTGCAGCGCACGGGTCAGCGTAGTGCGCACGAAGCCGGGGGCCAGTGCGTTCGCGGTGATGCCACGACCGCCATATTCCACCGCCAGCGCGCGCGTGAACGATGCCAGTGCGCCCTTGGCCGTCGCGTATGCGGCGACATTGGGAAGGGCAGCCTGGCCTGCCACCGACGACATTACGATGATTCGGCCGAACCCTCGCTCGAGCATCGCCGGAAGGCAGGCGCGTGCGCAGTTGAATGCGCCGTTGACGTGGACGCCCATCAAGGCCTGCCACTCCGCCAGCGGCATCTCAAGCACCGCCTTGCGATTCTGCGCCCCGGCGTTGGCCACCAGCGTATCGATGACGACGCCTCGATCCCGTAGCCGTGCAATCCCCCGGACGACTGCCTCTTCGTCAGCGACATCGAAGGGCTCGGAGAGGGCCTCGACGCCGGAACCAGTCAGCGCGGCGACCAACTCCTCGCAGCGACGCGCATCGCGTCCATTGACGACGACCCTCGCGCCGGCCATGCCGAGTGCGTGGGCCATGGCCGACCCGAGGCCCCCCGCACCGCCGGTGACCAACGCCGTTCGTCCCCGCAGCGAGA
This sequence comes from Gammaproteobacteria bacterium, assembly GCA_020851775.1. Taxonomy (GTDB): domain Bacteria; phylum Pseudomonadota; class Gammaproteobacteria. Next base: position 2,929 of record JADZCB010000072.1, on the reverse strand, counting down.
ACGTCTTTTCGAACCAGTTCGCCTGCATATGCGCCTCCACTCGCCATACGTCCTTCGCCGCGGCCCGGTCATTCGACCTTGCGGCGGAAGTGCACCGGGAAGTACTCTTGGACGACCGGACTGCCCGTCGACCACGAATAGCACTGGTCGAGAAAGAACGGCAATCCGTCATCGCCGCCTTTCGGCGCGCCGATCTCGCTCATGAACTGCTCACGGTACGGAGAGATCGCCTGGAACACGACGGTGCCGACGCAGTACAGCAGCTCGCGCAGATGCGTGCAGCCCTTCCTTCCGCGCATGCGATCGTCCACTGCCCGGCGCCATCCGGGCCCCACCGACACCGCGACGAGCGACGGCACGCTGCCGAGCGCCCCTCGGCAGTAGCCGAACGGAATCTCAAGCATCTCGCAGGCGATGTCTCTGACGATCAGGTCGTTGTCGACTGTGACGCGCACACGAATCAGGTGAATCGGCGCTCCCGGCCGCATTTCGCCGCGCTCGCGGTCCTTGTAGACAAACGGCTTGTGGTCGACCAGCTCGGCTTCGATGTCGAACATGCCGTCGTCGCGGACGTACCCGCGGCTCACGATCTCGCGGGTATGGATCTGTCGACGCGGCCGAGGTTTATCGATTGGCATCGAAGACTCCATCAACCGAGCAGGTAACCACCGTCGGCGACGACGACCGAGCCGGTCATGTAAGACGCAGCCGGGGACGCGAGGAACGCCACGATGCCTGCGATTTCTTCTGGCGCGGCGAATCGCTTCATTGGAATGCGGCTGCGCGCTCGCTCACGCGCGCGCTCGTCGCCGGTAAGGTGCGCGACCATCGGGGTATCGACGATGCCGGGCGCGACGGCGTTCACCCGGACGCCTTGAGGAGCGAGTTCCGCCGCCATCGCCCTCGTGAGTCCGGCAACCGCTGTCTTCGAAGCCGTGTAGCCCACCGAGGACGAGCCAGCCAGGAACGATTCGATCGACGCGATGTTCACGATCGCGCCCTGGGCACGCTCGAGCTGCGCCTGCAGCGCCAACGACATGTTCAAGACGCCTTCGACGTTCACCCGCATGAGCAACTCGTACGTTGCGCGGAAGTCCGCGTCCCCGAGCCGGTTCACCCGGTACAGGCCGGCGCCGTTGACGAGCACGTCGATCCGTCCGTGGGCGTCGACGATCGAGCGTCCCGCCCGCTCGCAATCCGCCGCGTTGGAGACGTCGCACACGACGGTCATGCATTCTGCCGAGTCTCCGAAAGCGCTGCGATGCACGCGAGCCAATCGCGCCTCGTCGATGTCCGCAAGAACGACCCGGTACCCGCATCCCTGGAGCGCCAGCGCGATCGCCTGGCCATTGCCGCCGGCGCCGCCCGTGACCACGGCCACGCGACCGCCGGGGCCGTCTGCCCCCTGCGCCCCGGATTCGCCGCGAATTGCCATGGCCGCCCCTAGAACGCCCGCTTGAATCCGAAATAGCGCTCGGCGATCAGGTTCCTGCACATCTGGTCATTCAGCGGCGCGAAGACGTACAGACGGTGATCGCGGTAGTACCGCTGCATCGGGCTCGACGTGTCGAAGCCTGCGCCACCCATGACGTCCATCCCGACGTCGGCTGCTCGCTTCGCCACGTTCGACGCCGCGAGTTTCACCATCGAGCTGGCCACGTCCACCGGCGCGCCCTCGTCGTCGAGTTGCGCCGTCTGGAGCAGAAAGGTCCAGGCCATCTCCAGCTCGGTTGCCGCGTTCGCCAGCATGTGCTGGACCGCCTGCAATTCGGAGAGAGTCCGCTTGAATGCCGGCCGCACCTTGGCGTACTCCGCAGCGTACTGGAGCGCCCCCTGGGCGATCCCGAGTGCGACGGCCGCGGCATTGATTCGCTCCGAGTTCAGCGTCGCGAGCACCTGCCGGAATCCGCTCCCTTCGGCGCCGAGCAGGTTGGCCTCCGGCACCGCGACGTCATCGAAGTAGACCTGGCATGTGTCGTAACCGTTGATCGCGAACGTGTCGACCTCGCGAGCCGATATTCCCGGCGCGTCCGAAGGCACGAGCAGCATCGAAACGCCCTCGGTCTTCCCCTCGGCAGTGCGGGCGAGCACCACGTAGAAGTCGGACGTCGTTGCCCCGCTGATCCACATCTTCGCGCCCGTGATCCGGTACATGCCGTCACGTTTGACGGCCCGGGTCTTCATCGCCCGCAGGATGTCCGTGCCGCCGCCGGCCTCGGTCAGGCAGAACGAGGCCTTCATCCGTCCCGCCGCCAACGGCTCCAGGTATTTCTTCTTCTGCTCCTCGTTCGCGTTGTCCTTCAGCAGCCGCGTGACCATGAACTGGACGACGCAGAAGACGGCCATCGAGGTCGCGAGATTGCCCAGGGCTCTTAGCGCAAGAATCTGCTCGATGTTGCTGCCGCCGCTGCCGCCGTGCCGCTCGTGGACGCCGAGTCCCCAGACCCCGAGCTGAGCGAGCGTCGCGTGGAGATCGTCGTCGAACTTCTTCGCTGCGTCGAGCGCCTGGACCTTCTCCAGCGGCGACGTTCGCCCGATTGCCTTGATCAGCGAATCCTCGAACAAGGTCTGCTCATCGGTCAGACGGAACATGGTCGGTTCACCCGATTTGACTTCGATGCCGGCAATGCTATATTAACTAACGTACGTTAGTCAATCTTGAAGGGTCAGGCGAGGGGAAGGCGATGGGCTACAACACGATCGAGTTCCAGGTCAGCGAGCAAGGCGTGGCGCGCCTGACGCTCAACCGCCCGCAGGTCAAGAACGCCATGAACGGCGACATGTACGACGAAGCAAGGGCGGTCGTGGCCGCGGTCGATGCCGATCCCGCGATCCGGGTCCTGGTGCTGACCGGCGCGGGCGACGCGTTCTGTTCCGGGGGCGACTTCCAGTACCAGCAGAGCCAGCGTGTCCGCAAGCACGCCGACCG
>JADZCB010000071.1 GCA_020851775.1 Gammaproteobacteria bacterium | reverse complement strand
TCGCCTCGTCACCCTTCAGTCTGATCTGCATGTTGGTGCTGAGGTGGCCGGTCGAGAACAAGCCTTTCGGAATGTTCGCACCGGTCTCGATCGCGGGCTTGTAGAAGCGCTCGACGATTTCCTCGCGACCGCGATACGTGCCGTCGATCCCCGGCATCAGTGCGTCGAGCCCGACCATCTCGAGCTCGCCGTCCGGCGCATAGACGTCCGCCAGTGCTGCCCAGTCCTCCGAGTCGAGGCGCTGACAGTAGTCGAGCCAGGTGTCGCGGACGGCTTCCTTGTCCTCGAGTGACCGCAGGCGCGCAAGTACATCGCTTAGTGTGGGTTCCATGCGTGTCGTTCCTCGAAATCTGGAGCGCCTCTTCGAAGCTCTCTCGAACAAACCGTAGATAGTGTTTATCCGACGCAAACCCGACGTAACTCGTTTCTGGCCACCGAGAACACCGACGGCTAAGGAGATTGAACGCGACCTTTCGGAACCCGGGTGGGTCGCGCAGCGCCCAAGCCGGGCCCGGGTGTCTTGGCGATTTCGAAATCCCGGGTTCGCTTCGTGCTCCCGGGGCGCAAAATCAATCCACTCATCCCCTCGGTGTTCTCGGTGTTCTCGGTGGCAAGATCTCAACGGTTCAACCCTTAACACGCAGCGCCGGAGTAGTTCTATTCGAACGCCGGCATGATCTCGTCGGCGAACTGATCGATCGTCGCGTCGGTGTCGAGAATCGGCTGTACCGCGACCTGATGCACGCCGGCGGCCTGCATCTGGCGAATCGAATCGACGATCTGGTCCCTGGTGCCGACGAGCGTCGTTGCGCGCATGATTTTCTCGGTCATCAGCGCTTCGTGCTCCGGCCGCAGCTTCTGCAGATAGCCGCTGTAGAGCTTGAGGTGCCGGGTCTCGATCGGTGCCTCCGGATCCTTGTAGACGTTGGTGAACGCGACCAGTTCGTCGCGCAGGTCCGCCGGCAGCAGCCCCGGGTCGTGATGGGTCGACAGCGCGAAGATGTTGCTGCTGGAGGCGACCATCGGTCCGACCGCCTCACGCACTGCGCGGGTTTCGATGTCCTTCTCGGTCTTCGTCAGATAGAACGCGGTCATCGACAGCACGTAGATCCTGTCCGGATCACGACCGGCTTTTCTGGCCCCGATCTTCACGTTGTCGACCATCCATTTGACGATCGACGGGTGCACGGCCCCGAACAGGATGACGCCATCGGCAATCTCGCCCGCCATCTGCGCGACCTTGGGGCCGCTCGCCGAGAGATAGACCGGAATCGGGTCCTCGATGTTGACGTAACCCATGTCCGGGTTCAGGAACCGGATCTTGCGGTGACGATCGCCTTCGGTGTAGTCGGTGAGTTCGTTCTTGAACAGACCCTGGCACACGAGCACGTGTTCGCGCAGTTCGTCGAGTCGCGCGGCCGGCATGCCGAGCGTGCGGCGTGTCGTGTTGCCGGTGCCGATGCCGAGGATTGCACGGCCCGGTGCGAGCTGGTTGATCGTCGCCATGCCGCAGGCCGTCAGCGGTGCGATCCGGGACTTCGGATTGGTGACACCGGGACCGAGCTTGATCCGCTGCGTCGCCGCCGCGCACAGCGCGAGCGACGCATAGACCTCGCTGCCGAGCATCTGCGAGTCGTAAAGCCAGCCGTGCGAGTAGCCGCGTGCTTCGGCATGCCTGACCTGTGGCGAGACCTGGCAAGAACCCATGAAGACGAACCCGAAATCCATGACAGCCTCCCGTGCAGTGCCTGATTACCGAACGCGAAGAATAGGAGACGTTGCGCCGCACTGTCAGCTTCCGATTCCGATCAGGTCTTGAACTGGAGGGCCGCCAGCTTCGCATACAGCCCGCCGGAGCGGCTCAGGCTCGCATGCGTACCGACTTCGACGATGCGGCCCTGGTCGAGCACGACGATCCGATCGGCGTGCTGCACCGTCGAGAGCCGGTGGGCGATGATCAGCGTGGTGTGATCGCGCATCAGCGTCGCGAGTGCCTGCTGCACGAGACGCTCGGATTCGGCGTCGAGCGCGCTCGTTGCTTCGTCGAGCAGCAGCAGCGGTCTGTCGGCGAGGATCGCCCGCGCGATCGCCAGACGCTGGCGCTGGCCGCCGGACAACTGCACGCCACGCTCACCGAGGCCGGTCGCGAGCCCGTCCGGCAGGCGCTCGATGAATTCCCACGCGAAGGCCGCGCGACACGCCGCTTCGATGTCGGCTTCGCCCGCGTCCGGTCGTCCGTAGCGGACGTTGTCGCGCACGCTGGCGGCGAAGATCACGGGTTCCTGCGGCACCAGTGCAATGTGCCGGCGCAATGCCCGCGGATCGACATCGCGGGCGTCGTGACCGCCGATACGCACGCTGCCGGCCTGCGGGTCGTAATAGCGCAGCAGAAGCTGGAACACCGTCGTCTTGCCGGCGCCTGACGGTCCGACCAGCGCGAGTTTCTCGCCGGGCGCGACGTCCAGCGAGAAGTCCCGCAACGCCGGCATCGCCGGCCGCGACGGATAGGCAAAGGTGACGGCCTCGAAATGCACGTCGCCGCGCGCCGGCCGTGGCAACGTTTGCGGCGTCGACGGTGCCGCGATGACCGGCGCGGTCGCCAGCAGTTCGACCAGCCGTTCGGCCGCCCCGGCCGCGCGCTGCACTTCGCCCCAGACTTCGGCGACGGCGCCGATCGCGCCTGCCATCAAAACCGCATAAAACACGAAGGCCGAGAGATCGCCGGGCGAGATCCTGCCGGCGACGACATCGTGCCCGCCGACCCACAGAATCGAGCCGATCGCCGAAAACGCGAGCACGATGACGGTCGCCACCATCGACGCGCGAACGAAAATGCGCCGCCGCGCCGTGTCGAACTGCACCTCGACGCGCTGGCCGAAATCATGACGGTCCACCTCTTCATGCACGTAGGCCTGTACGGTACGTATCTCGTGCAAGGTCTCGTCGACGTACGCGGCGACGTCCGCGATCCGATCCTGGTTCGCGCGCGACAGCGCCCGCACCCGCCGGCCGGCAATCATCATCGGCAGGAACACCAGCGGCACGCACACCAGCACGAGCAGGGTGAGCTTCGGCGACGTCAACGCCAGCATCACGAACGCCCCGATCATCAGCAGCAGGTTGCGCAGGGCGAACGACGCCGACGAGCCGACGACGGTCTCGAGGAGCTGCGTGTCGTTGGTGAGGCGCGAGATCACTTCGCCGGTGCGTGTCAGCTCAAAGAATGCCGGCGAGAGGTCGAGAATGTGGTCGAACGCGGCACGGCGGATGTCCGCGGTCACGCGCTCGCCGAGCCAGGTCACGAGATAGAAGCGTCCGAAGATGGCGCCCGCCATCACGACGATGACGACGAACAGGCCGATCAGCGCTTCGTTCAGCAGGCCTGGATTGCCGGCCGCGATGCCGCGGTCGATCACCAGGCGCAAGCCCTGTCCGATCGCGAGCACGCTGGATGCCGCGACGACCAGCGCCACCGCGGCGAGTGCCACGCGATGACGATACGGACGGATGAACCGCCACAGCATGCCGAGCTGACGGACGTTTTTCGACGGGGCTCGACGCGGTGCGTCGCTCACGGGGGACATGCGGCTTTGAATCGGCTGGGTGTGCGGTGCATTGTAACGTCCGGACGTCGTCGGTTCCGCCGTGCCGACCGGCCCGATATCATCGGGATGGCCCGTCCCGAGCCGCACCCGCCGGGACGGTCGGCCGATCCGGCAACCGCCGCCGCTGCAATCACTAAGGAGATCTTCGATGAGTATCCGCACTGCCCAGGATCTGCGCGACGCCTACCGCAAGTTCAGCGAGGCCGCGCTCGCCAATCCGACCGCGACGCTGGCGGAGATGCGGGTGAACGCCGAAATGTTCGCCGACATGACGGCGGAGCCGGCCGGGGTGAGCTATGCGAACGTCGATGCCGGCGGCGTGCCGGCGATCAAGGTGATGCCGGATGGTGCGAAGGCCGATCGCGTGCTGCAGTACGTGCACGGTGGTGGCTACGTATTCTGCTCGGCGAACACGCACAAGCGCATGGCGGGACACATGGCGAAGGCGCTCGGCTGCTACGCGCTCGTGCTCGACTACCGCCTGGCGCCCGAACACCCGCATCCGGCCGCGGTCGAGGATTCCGTCACTGCCTATCGCTGGCTGCTGTCCCAGGGCATTCAGGCCCATCACATCGCGATCGCCGGCGATTCGGCGGGCGGCGGCTTGTGCGTCGCGACGCTGTTGAAACTGCGCGACGACGGCGTCTCGCAACCGGCCGGCGCCGTGCCGATCTCGCCGTGGGCCGACATGGAGGGCGCCGGCGCGTCGATGCAGACACGCGCCGCCGTCGACATGTGCGTGCAGAAGCCCGCGATCCAGCAATTGAGCGCGCTGTTTCTTGCCGGCAGGAGCACGCGGGATCCTTACGCGTCCCCGCTCTACGCCGATCTCAACGGCATCGCGCCGCTGTACATCCAGGTCGGCGACGAAGAGACGCTGCTCGATGATTCCGTACGCCTCGCGCATCGCGCCGTCGACGCCGGCGTCGAGATCAAGCTCGAGATCTATCCCGAGATGCAGCACATCTTTCAGATCTGCGCCGGCCATCTGCCGCAGGCCGACCTCGCGATCCAGCGCATGGCCGCCTGGCTGAAGCCGCGCATGGGACTTTGAACGCCGATCGTACGCAGCCCGGGCGCCCGACGCGGCGCCCGGGCTACGCCGGCTTCGATGTCCGCCGTGCCAGGAACCGCCGCATCTGCGTCTGTGGTTCTCCGCTCGCGTAGGCGACTTTGCCGGCGTCGATGGCGGCGGCGATCGCCGCGTCGAAGCCCGCCTGGGTCACGTCGCGAAAGCGCTCCTTCGTCAATCGCACGGCGTTCGGCGGTCGCGCGGCGAGATCGGTGGCAATCGCACGGGCTCGCGTGAAGACATCGTCACGCGGGACCAGCACATTGACGACACCGAGCGCGTGCGCCTCATGGCCCGAGATCAGATTGCCGGTCAGGGACAGTTCGAGGTTCTTCGACAATCCGAAGTGGAGCGTCATCAGATGCGAGCCGATCACGCTCGCGAGGCCGGCGCGGATTTCCGACTGACCGATTCTGATGTCCGGATGAGCGACGCGGATGTCGCACAGCAGGCCGATCTGGAAGCCGGCCCCGGCCGCCACGCCGTTCAGTGCCGCGACCGCCGGTTTGGTGAAATCACGGATCGCCTGCAGCGCGGCGCGCTGATGCGTGAACCAGGCGGCGACGTCGTCGACGCCGAACGCCGCTGCTTCTTCCAGATCCTGACCGGCACAGAACGCCCGCTCGCCGGCGCCGGTGATGATGATCGCGCGCACCGCGGGATCGGCCTGCAGCGCCGCCAGCGTCCTGATCAGCGCGTCACGCAAGGCCTTGTCGACGGCGTTCAGAACGTGCGGGCGATTCAATGTCACCCCCACGATTCCCTCGTCGTAGCGTTCCGTCAGCACCGCCGCCTGACTCATCGAATGCACTCCGCGGCGCCTACAGGAACGGAATCACCTTTTCACCGAACAGGCGGATGTCGTCCAATGCGACCGGCAGCTCGGGGCCCATCGCGTGGCGCATGCGCAGGATCAGGTAATCCGGCTGCACTTCGCGCTTCCACATCAGCAACTGTTCGAGGCATTGCTCCGGGGAGCCCGCGATCAGGCGGTCTTTCGCGACGCGTTCGAACGTGAGTTCCGCGGGCGAGCCGATGTCCTTGAAATACTCGTCCTCGACATACGCACCGTTCTCGAAGTACCAGCGGTACTTGTACATCGCCGGCGCGCTCTTCTCGAGCACGCGCGCCGGCGACTCGCCAATCACGCAGTCGCGCATGAGGATGTAGAACGGCCGGCGGCCGTGCCGCGCCGCCGCTTCGCGATACTGGCGCGCCTGTTCCTTGATGACGATCAGCGACTGCATCGGATCGGCGATGAGGCCATCGGCCATCCGCCCTGCACGTTCGACCCCGGGTTTCGACCACCCGGCAGCCCAGATCGGCGGCCCGGGCCGCTGCCACGGCGCCGGTGTGACCTGCACGTCGTGGAGCCGGTGATGTCTGCTTTCGTAGGTGAACGGCTCGCCGGTCCACGCGTGACGCAGGATTTCGATGCACTCCTCGGTGCGGCTCACGCGCTGCTTGAACGGGATCCCCAACGCACCGAAATCCTGCTCGACGTAGCCGATGCCGAGCGCACAGATGAAACGGCCCTTCGTCGCGAGATCGATCATCGCCGCGTCTTCGGCGAGACGGATCGGATGGTAAAGCGGCGCCAGCAGCACTGCCGGGCCGACCTTGATGCGTTGCGTGCGCATGCCGACGAGTCCGGCGAGCAGAACCGGGTTGGGCAGGAATGCGTCTTTCTGGAAATGATGTTCGGGAAAGAACATGCCGTCGTATCCGAACGCTTCGGCACATTGCGCCAGGGCCATGATCTCGTCGATGAGCACCGCGGTCTTGCGAACGTTCGGCGGGTCTTGCGTAGGCGCGAAATAACCGACCGGCAACATGAATCTGAGCCTCCCCGTGTCCGGATACTGCAATGCAAATGACAGAAAAACTTGATCGCACGCCTTGCGTCGCCACCCGGCGGCTTCGAAGATTCTAGGCGGCCCGCTGGTCGGGAGTAAGGCTCAATTGCGGCAAATGTTCTGTGACCGGAAGTAAAAAGTGGATTCGTTCAAGGAACTGCACGCGTTTGCGCTGGTCGCCCGCAAGGGCAGCCTGTCGGCCGCCGCACGTTGCGAGGGAGTCACCCCGGCGATCATCAGCCGCCGCATCGATGCGCTGGAGGAACGCCTCGGCGTACGCCTGCTCACGCGCAGCACGCGGGCGCTGACGCTGACCTACGAAGGAGAGATGTTCCTCAAGGACTGCATGCGCATCCTGAACGATCTGGTCGACGCGGAGGCTGCCGTCACCCAGAGCAGTCTGCGCGTGCGCGGGCATCTGAAGATCACCGCGCCGGCGGCTTTCGGGCGGCATCACGTCGCGCCGCTGCTGATGGATTTCCTGCGCGATCACCCGGATCTGACCGCCAGCCTCGAACTGACGGATCGGTTGATCGATCTGATGGACGAAGGTATCGACTGCGCCGTGCGCATCGGCGAACTCGGAGACTCGAGCATGATCGCCGCGCGGCTGGGTGAAGTACGCCGCGTGGTGGTCGGCAGCCCGTCGTACCTGCAACGTTACGGCGTCCCGCGCAGCGTCGAGGATCTGTCCACTCACCGCTGTCTCGCGCTCGCGTCGCAGACCGGATGGTCGTTTCGCGATGCCCGACGCCCCGAACTGACGACCGTCGTCAAGGTGCCAGGTCCGCTCGTCTGCAACGACGGCGCCGTGCTGCATGCAGGCGCGCTCGCCGGCATGGGGCTCGCATGGCGCTCGCACTGGGAAATCGCTGCCGATTTGCGCGCCGGGCGGCTGGTCGCCGTGCTCGAACAATGGGCAGTGCCAGCGATCGGCATTCATGCGATCTATCCGCAACGTCAGCATCTGCCGCCGCGGCTGCGGCTGTTCATCGACCTTATGAAAGCGACGTATGGCCGTGCGGATTACTGGGAAGAGACATAGCGGCTGCGCGACATGACCGGCGCCGCGCGTCACACGACGCGCTGCTCGCGCAGCGCTGCGATCTCCGCGGCGGTATAGCCGAGCGACGCGAGAATCTCGTCGGTGTGTTCCCCAAGCAGCGGCGCGCGGTGCCGGATCCCGCCCGGCGTGTCGGAAAGCCGCACCGGCGTGTCGGCGATCGGGATCGGTTTCGCCACCCCGGGATATTCGACGTGCTTGAAAAGGCCGCGTGCCTGCACATGCGGATCGGCGAGCGCCTGCGCCGGGGTGTACACGGATCCGGCCGGCACGCGTGCGCCGTCCAGCTCGCGCAGAGCCTGTGCCGTCGTGCGCTCCGCGCACCAGCGCGCCATGCGTTCGCTGATCTCGCGACTGTGATTGCCACGAGACGAATCGGTGGCGTAACGCGGATCCTCGAGCCAGGAAGTCTCCCCCATCAGCTTTGCCCAGCGTTCGAACAGCGGATTCCCGGCGACCATGACGACGATCCAGCCGTCGCGGGTCGCAAAGAGATCATTCGGTGCGATGTGATGGCCGCGGTTGCCGTGCGGCTTGCGATCGAGTCCCAGCACCGCCTCCTCGGCGATGAAGTTGTTCGCAAGCGCGAGGCCCGACGTCAACAGCGACGCTTCGACGATCTGGCCGCGCCCGGTCTGCGCCCGCGCCATCAGCGCCGCGAGCGTGCCGAAGGCGGCGAACAGCGCGGTACTGAAATCGACGTAGTTGATCTGCGAGCGTACCGGTCCCCGCTCATCGCCCGACAGGTAGGCCATGCCGGACATGCCCTGTCCGGACAGATCGAAACCGACACGCTCGGCGTAAGGGCCGTCGTTGCCGTACGCCGAGATGTGCGTGAGGATGACGTCCGGCTTGTACCGGCACAGCGTTTCGTAGTCGATGCCCATCGCCTTCAACGTCGCCTGCGGCAGGTTTGCGACGACGACATCCGCCGTCGGCAGAAGCCGGGCGACGACTTCGCGTCCTCCAGGCGTCATCGGGTCGAGCGTGAGTCCTCGTTTGTTCCGGTTGAGCTGCAGGAAGGAGCTGCCTTCGCCCGATTCGCAGACGCTCGCGATGAAGCGATCCTCGCTGCCTTCGCGGCGTTCGATGCGGATCACGTCTGCACCCATGTCCCCGAGCATGCACGCGCAGAACGGACCCGCAACGTAACGCCCGAAATCGAGCACACGGATCCCGTCGAGTACGGCGGTCATTCGATTCTCCTCTTGTCGCGCAACGCGCAAGATAGCAGAACGCGAATTTCGAGCATGCTTCGTGACCACGTGCGGGTGCTGCGGCCGGAGGGACAGGTGGTCGCCGGCGTAACGGCAGGGTGCGCGCAGACTGGCGGGAAATCGTGCCCGGCAAGCCGCCCGTGCGGGATCAATCCCGCCAGGACGCGGTGATCCGGCACGTATGATCCGCGTACCACGCCGGTGCGGCGTCGGGCAGCGGCTCATCGAGCCAGTCGCGGTAGAAGGTATCGAGATCGGGCAGGAATTCGAAGATCGGCGGATAGCCCGGCGGCACGACTTCGACCGATAGTTGGGTGGCGCAGCCCGGACAGTAGTATTCGCGGATTTCCGACCAGCCGGGCTCCGGTGCGAAGTCCTTGCAGCGGTACACTTCGGTGATGCTCGGCGCGGTGTCGCGAATGTAGACGAGCGCCGCGAGTTTCCAGTTCACGCGATAATCGCCGAAGACCTGGCCGCAGTCGCACTTCACGCTGCGTCCGGCCGGGGATTGCACGATGAAGAGATGTTCGGAGATTCGCATCAGGATCCGCTCCGACCATCCCACGCGCACCTGCAGGGCATCGAGATATTTCTTGACGCGATCGGGATCCTTGCGCGGCAGTTTCAGCAATTGGCGCCATTCCTCCCATGTCAGGTCGCCATCGAGCATGCGCGCGACGAGCCGCGGACTCACGTCGTCCGGCCGATCGCAGTCCTCGTCAGCGTGCACCGCGCTCATGACTGATCTCCTTCCTGCTCGTAGTCGAACTCGCGATCGAGCGCCCAGAACCCGGTGAATTCGTCGCGGTAACGCGCGAACGTCATGCTTTCCTGGTGCATCGCACGGACCGGCTTGATGAAATCGCCGGCCTGCACGCGCCGGCGCTCGACGCGCCACCAGTCTCTCACTGGCACGCCGCGCTGCAGACGACGCTTGCGGATTGCCTGGCGCAAGCGCTCCGTGCCCTCCTGATCGACGACCTCCTCGCCCGGCGCACCATCGAATACGACGCCGTAGACTTCACGTGCAGTCTCGACCCCGAGCCAGCCGCGGACCAGATCCTCCTGCACGAGGGCCGGCTCGCGCTCGAGCGGATCACCCCAGCCGCCGCCCGCACCCGAGGCGTGCGTGTAGATGTCGCCATCCTTCATTTCGATCGGGGGCGTGTCCTGCTTCCACGTCGTGGAACGCCGGGCCTTGAGGGCGCCGCTCGCGATGAATTCGTCGATTTCCCACGGCGAACTCGGGAAAGGTTCACCCGCTGCCATGCGCTTTTGCATGTTCGTCTCGTGATAGGTCTTCACGAACACGCCCGGCGCCGGATAGCCGCCCGCCATGCCGTTCGCGATCACCGTACCGCGGGCCATCGTGCCGCCCCCGCGGTTCAGGGCGAGCTTGCCCGGATTGCGGATGACGTATGTCGCGCTGTGCCCGACGCCGCCGCGGAATTTGCCGTGGCCGCAGTATTCCGGCACGAGGCGCCGGCCGATGTAGTACAGCGCCGGGGTGACGTATTCCCATTCCTCCGCATTGCCGATGTCCGAGCGGTGATTCCAGTTCGTCCACGCCGTCGGCAGGCCGTCCTTGTAGGCGAAGGCGCCCATGCCGGAGCCGCCGACGAACTGCAGGTTCGTGAATCCCCAGCCCTGTCCGTTCGGCAGGATGCCGCTGCCCTGCACGCCGTCCCACGACGCTTCACCCGTCCAGCATTCCTCGAGGTAGCCGCGCGCAAGGAAGCCGCGGCTCGCGTTGTTGATGGCGCACGAAATGACGGCGACCGTCGTCGCCCACGGATTCGACGCGGCGGCGTATTCGTAGTCCGGATTGAACACAGATCCCTTGTCCGCGCCGACCTGCACGTGCTGCATCAGGCCGTGGTTGATCTTGCTGCCGTGCGCATAGCCGTCCATTGCCGACAGATAGACGGCGCCGTGCAGGGCTCCCGGGAAGCCGTTGTAGGAATGGAAGCCCCAGGGGCTCGCACCCGCCGTGTCGACCTTCAGCCCGGCATCGCCATCGACGACCGATTCGACCGGCACGTGGATCAGGTATTCGCGATCCGCGAGCGGAAACAGCACGCCGAC
>JADZCB010000070.1 GCA_020851775.1 Gammaproteobacteria bacterium | reverse complement strand
TCCTGCTCACGGCGTCTTTCCGGACGCGGCTTCGAGCGCAAACCGTGAGCGCAGAAAATCGGCGACGCGTGTCTCGACCAGCCTCATCCACTGTTCCGACGCTTCGGGGCCGAGCATCGTGCGTTCATCGACGACTTCATCACGAATCGAATCGACAGCCTCTTGCGCGGATAGCGGTTCGCCGTCGGGCGCGGAACCCTCTTCACCGCTCTCGCTACGCAAGTCGGTGAGGCGCGCGATAATCGCGATCGCGATTCGCAGGTTATGCCGGGCGCCGGCATGGTCCGGGACCACTTTCAGCACTTGCCGATACGCTGCGCGCGCCTCGACATACTGACGAGTCTTGAGCAACGCGTTGCCGCGGTTGAATAGTCCATCGGGAGTCGGCACCCGGGCGAACGCAGCGGCCGCTTCCTGATAACGGCCCACGCGATAAAGTGCGATGCCTTTCCAGGTCGGATTTTCAAAAAGCCGGGCAGCCGCGGCATAGTCTCGCCGCTCGTAGGCGAGCCTGCCTCGTTGATCGGGCGTCAACCATGTATCCCATGGATCAGCCATCACATTGGACGGCAACGGCAGCATCAGCACGAGCAGCACACAGGCCGATGGCCAAGCCGACAGACTCCAGCCTCGCCGGCAGCAGGCCAGCAGGAGCAACGCCGCGGGCCATAGCAGGAGTTCACCGCGGTCATTCCAGGGTGCTTGCCCTTCGCTGGTGCGCATGGCGTTGGACAGGATCGCGCGATCGATCCGGCGCACGTCGTATTCGCCCGCTTCCTCGTGCACGATTTCGACACCACCTGCGCGGCGCCATCGATCCAGCGCGTTCACTCCTGAGTCCAATGGTCGTGTGCGGCCGGTGTCACTTGCGCCCGATGCTCGCGGCGCGGCACGACCCTCGTTGCCGACGATCAAGGCGATGACGTCTGGCCCACCCCCGCGACGCTGCCGTTCGAACGCGGGAATGTCGAGCGCATCGATGCCATCCGTCATGAATAGAACAGTTCCACGCGTCCCGGCCCGTGCCAGTAGCTGAGATGCCAACGCGGCGGCGGCGGTTGCGTCGCGGCCGGGCACAGGCATCACGTCCGGCGTCAACTCATCGACGAATGACTTGATGATCGCTGGATCATCGGTGAACGGCAGCACCAGGTGCGCTGATCCGGCGTACGCGACGAGCGCTACCCGTCGCCCGGCGTGCAGCGTGAGCAGATCGAGAAGACTATGTCTGGCGCGCGTGAGCCGATTGGGTTTGACATCGTCGACGAGCATGCTTCGAGAGACATTGAGAACGATGACGAGCGGCGTTTCATCGGCGCCGGACTGGAAGTCCTGCTGTCGCCACCAAGTCGGACCCGCTGCGGCGAGGACGAGCAGCAGTGTCGCGCCCGCGAGAAGATCGACCGCACGAACGCGGAAGCGCCCCGTGTGATTGACGAGCAGATGTGCGAACAAGTGCGGCGCCATGTTCGCCGGGCGGCATGGCGCCGCCCGTTCGATCGTGGCCAGCCGGCGCCAGAGCACCATGACCACCGGCACGACAAGCAGCCACCAGGGGCGCAAGAAATGGAACCCACTGACGAACTCCGTCACGCGGGTCTGGAGCGCCGCAGCGCCCACCAGGAAGCCAGCATGAGAACGAGACCGAGGCTCGCGGCTGTGCAAGCCGGCCAATGTCCGAGCGCGTGGCGCGGACGCTCGCTCCGCGTCACCACCCGACGCGGCAACAAGGTGTTGATCTCGGCGTAGGCAGCGGCGAGACCACCCTCGTCCTCGGCCTGGAAAAACCGTCCGCCGGTGATCTCCGCAATGCGCTTCAACACCGAGAAGTCGACCGGAACGGCGGCACGTGCCGCCGGATCCCCGATACCTATCGTCACGATTCGGATGCCGCGGCGGCGCGCGATTTCGGCCGCGCTGTGCGGTGCCATGCGGCTGCCGGTATCGACGCCATCCGTGAGAAGCACGAGCAGACGTTCATCGACATGGCTGGATTCGAACGTGCGTATTGCAAGACCGATTGCGTCGCCGAGTGCGGTATGAGGGCCGGCCGCACCTGCCGCCGTGCCGCGTAAGAGCGCTTGTGCCGCGTCGAGATCACGGGTCAGTGGCACCAGTAGGTACGCCTTGCTGCCGAATGCAATGACGCCAACGCGATCGTCACGACGCGCCTCGATGAACGAGGCGAGCACCCGTTTGGCAGCCGCCAATCTGTCGGCGCGCCCGCCGTCGCGACCCGGTGCGGGCTGCTTCATCGACTCCGATATGTCGACGGCCAGAATCAGATCGCGCACTGCGCTGTGATGCTCGATGGGTGGGCCCACCCATTCCGGGCGTGCCAATGCGGTGACGACGCACAGCCACATTGCACCGACAAGAGCGCGCTCGATGGGTCGGCCCCGGAGTACCATCGCACCATGCTGCGGTGTAAGTCCGAGCACCGCCGCCACCTCGTGGAAGAACGGAATCCGCACGCTGCCCAGCCGGCGCCGAAGCGGTCGCGCCAGCCACATCACCGGCAAGGGCAGGGGCACGAAGAGCAAAGCCCAAGGCCGTGCCAGCTCAAGCACGATGGCGACGGATCCACGTTCGTACCAGTCGGGTCAGCGCTTCGACCTGGTCACTGGTGGCATCGGAATGACCCGCATACGGCGCCTGGATCAAGATTCGGCCAAGGTCGGTAGCGAACGCCGTGTGACCTTGTCGCAGATCGAGGAATCGCAACCAGGCCTCGCCGTGCAACCCCGCCACCTGATCGCGCGGGAAGGTCGCGAGCGCCGTCCGCCGCAACACGGTAGCCAGCGTCTGCAAGCGGATGGATCGGTTTCCACGCTTGTCCAGAACGCGCAATGCCCGCAGCGCTTCCCGACGATACGCGCGTGCCCGCCAGCGGCGTCGAAATCGAACCACCAACAGACATGCGAGGACGGTCACTGCCCCGCCCACCCACACCCAAGCCGCCGTCGCCGGCACCATTGGAACCGGGGCAGGTATGCTGAGATCCGCCAGGCGATCGAAGAGTTCAGGCAGACTCAGTCCTTCGAGATCGGTCATTGTCGCTATGCGCGTCGAAGGCGGCGGTAATCACCCGCAGCCAGTGAACTCATCCGCAATTGCATTACTGTCTCTTCGCCGGTGCTGAGTTCCAGCACCGGCACGCCAAGTCCCTGCCCCCAGTCCAGCACATGCTCGAGACGCGCTCTCGCGTAGTTCGATAGCGCGTCGCGAATGTCGGGATCGCGAAAGTCGAGATTGAGCTGAGACACACCGTCGCTGGCGACGAGCACGTCGTTCGAAGGCAGATTTTGCGCCATGGGATCTCGCACGAGCATGAACATCATGTCGTTGCGCGCCCGTATCTGCCTGATGAGTACGGTTGCGCGTGAGTCGATGCCATCGAAGTCACTGATCACGACGACGACGTGGTCGTGTCGGGGAAGCTGTGCGATGGCAGCGAGGGGCGTGGCAAGGGGCATGCGCCCGGCTATCGCCGGTCGTGCCGCATGAAGGCGGGAACCGTATTCGACAAGCGAGGCGAGCAGACGGACCACTGAGCGTTCACCGCGTGCGGGTCGCAGTTCGAGCACGTCGGCATCATCGAAAATGATGCCGCCTATGCGGTCGCCGGCATCGATGGCATGCCATGCGGTGGCTGCGGCGGCCTCGGCAGCGGTCACCGACTTCATGTTGTGTTGCGATCCGAAGAACATGGACATTCGCTGATCGACCGCCAGCAACACCGGGCGATCGCGCTCTTCGGCATACAGGCGCACTTGAGGGCTGCGCGTGCGCACTGTGGCCCGCCAGTCCATCCGCCGAACGTCGTCGCCGTGCTGATAGTGCCGAATCTGCTCGAAGTCGAGACCGCGACCACGCAGCCGCCCGCTCTGACACCCCGGAATTCCACCGCTGCGGCGCGTGAGAAGAGGAAATTCCAGTTGCCGCGCCACGTCTTTGAGCGCGAGCAGCCGCTCCAGGCTGGTGTGGACCCTAGTATCGCGCTGGCTCAGTGATGCCCTGCTCATCGGTCGATGCCATCAAGGCAACGCAACCCGGGCCAGAAGGGTGTCGATAACGGCGTCTGCATCGATGCCGTCGGCCTGCGCCCGATAAGAAAGAATCAGTCGGTGACGCAGCACATCGTGAGCCACGGCCCGAATGTCTTCTGGCGCGACGTAATCGCGACCGTGCAGCCACGCATGTGCCCGACCGCAACGATCCAGCGCGATCGAGGCGCGCGGGCTCGCGCCGACTTCGATCCAACGCGCCAGATCGTCGCCGAAGCCGGTAGGAACGCGCGTGGCGCATACGAGATCGATGACGTACTGTTCCAGCGGGGTAGCGACGTGGACATCCCCGACCGCGATTCGCGCCTGGCGGAGTGCCTTCAGCGGGAGCTGTCCGGCAGCGACGATCGGCCGATCCGATGCCGCTCCGTCACCACTCGCGGACTGTTCTTCGCTTCGAACCAGTCGAACGATCGCGAGTTCGTCCTCGGGTCTCGGATACCCCACCCGAAGATGCAGCATGAACCGGTCGAGCTGCGCCTCGGGCAGGGGAAACGTACCCTCGTGCTCGAGCGGATTTTGGGTAGCCATCACCATGAACGGTGCTGGCAAGCGGTGGGACTTGCCGCCGACCGTTACCTGGCGCTCTTCCATCGCCTCCAACAATGCCGTCTGTACCTTCGCCGGTGCGCGATTTATCTCGTCGGCCAGAACGATATTCGCGAAGAGGGGACCGGGTTGAAAGCGGAATTCATGCGTACCGGCAGACGCATGGTAAATGTCGGCCCCGGTGATATCGCCAGGAAGCAGATCGGGCGTGAGCTGTATGCGCTGGAACGAGGCGTCGAGACAGTACGCAAGCGTCTTGATCAGGCGGGTCTTGGCCAAGCCCGGGACGCCTTCGACGAGTACGTGAGCATCGGCCAGAAGGGCGATCAGGAGCCCCTCAATCAAGCGTTCCTGGCCGATGATTTCGCGCGCCAAACCAGCCCTGAGGGCATCGATTGCTTCACGCGACGACCCGAGCGATTCGTCTTTCCGGTACGGATCCGAATCGGCCCCCAGCCCGCCGTTCATTTTTTCATGTTCTTGTAGATCGCTTCATTGAGGCGCTCGATACCCCAGGTATCCGGCCGTTGTCGTGGCGGAAACTCTTCGAACGTCTGAACGAACTTCGCGATTTCGGCCCGCGCCGCCGGCGCCAGATAGAGCTTGCGTATCAGCCAATCCCAGTAGGTATTGGTGCCGTCGGCTTTTTCGAACGGGTCCATCCGTAGATCGAAAAGCAGCGGAAAGCGCAGCGGTACGAATGGATCGAGCCATACCCTCATCGTGCCGGGAGCGCGTTGTTCGAGAAACAGAGCCTTCCAGCGATCCCAGAAGCGGATGCCGGCGATGTCACCTCCGTCGGTGACATACACGAATGAGTCTCGCGGCGATTTGTCACTTTCCTTCGTCAGGTACGGCAGGAAATTGAAACCATCCAGATGCACTCTGTACCGACGATCTCCCGACATGTAGCCGGTTGTCTTCAGTTGCTCGACGACGTCGGGCACACCGGCAGCCGCCATCAGCGTCGGCACCCAGTCGTAGTGCGACATCACGGCGTTCGACACCGAGTCGGGTGCAATTTTGCCGGGCCAGCGAATCAGGGCCGGCACTCGATAGGCGCCCTCCCAGGTCGTGTTCTTTTCGCTACGGAACCAGGTTACGGCGGCATCGGGCCACGTGTTGACGTGTGCTCCGTTATCGGTGGTGTAGACCACGATGGTGTTGTCTGCGATGCCGAGCTCATCGAGCTTGGCGAGGAGGAGTCCGACATGATCGTCGTGCTCCATCATTCCGTCTGCGTAGAAATTCAGGCCCGACCTGCCGAGAGTCTCATCCTTGACGTGGGTATAGAAATGCATGCGCGTCGAATTGAACCACGCCATCCACGGCTTTCCAGCGGCGTTGCTGCGTTCGATGAAGTCGATCGTCGCAGCAAGGAACTCCTCGTCCACCGTCTCCATTCGTTTGCGAGTAAGCGGGCCGGTGTCGTTGACCTGACCATCGACGGTAGAGCGCAAGATACCGCGTGGCCCAAAGCGCTGGCGAAATTCCGGATCCTTCGGATAATCGGCATCCTCCGGCTCCTCCTCCGCATTGACGTGGTACAGGTTGCCAAAAAACTCGTCGAAACCATGCTGGGTCGGCAGGAATTCATCTCGGTCACCGAAATGATTCTTCCCGAACTGTGCGGTGGTGTAGCCGAGCGGCTTCAGTAACGTCGCCAGCGTAGGATCTTCGGGACGGATGCCGAGATTCGCGCCCGGCATGCCGACCTTCGTCAACCCGGTCCGTAGTGGCGTCTGCCCCGTGATGAAGGCGGACCGACCTGCGGTACAGCTGTTTTCGCCGTAGTAGTCGGTAAACATCATGCCTTCTTGCGCGATGCGATCGATGTTCGGTGTCCGGTATCCCATCATGCCGTGATTGAAGCGGCTGATATTCGCTACGCCGATATCGTCACCCATGATGATCAGAATGTTGGGCTTCGCTGCAGGCTGTGCTGCAAGCGCGGAACAAGCGAGCAGGCATAACGCGGCAACTGGCAGGCGGAAGATGCGCGCGACAACCGAATCGGAGCGGCGTTCAGTGCACATGATTGCTGATCTCGTGAATATGCTGGTTCCGAGTGGCAATGATCTATTCCGTCAGCGGCTGATGCTGGCGGTTCCCACGGTAATGTCTGGTCGATTGAAGTCTA
>JADZCB010000069.1 GCA_020851775.1 Gammaproteobacteria bacterium | reverse complement strand
GAACCCTGAAAGTGGGCGAGAAGCTCGGCCTCGGTTTCGGCGTCGTCCTGCTGCTGCTGGTTGCGGTGGCGGGCGTCGGCATCAACCGGCTGATCGCGATCGATAGTGCACTCGGTGACGTCGTGCAGGACAAATGGCCGAAAGTCGTGCTGCTGCAGCAGGGGCTCGCCGGCGTGAACGAGATCACCGTCTCGGCGAGGAACATGGCGCTCGCACGCGATTCGGATGCCGTGCAGGAAGCCAAGGCGCGGATTCTCGAAGCCCGCGCGACCATCGGCCAGGCGTGGGACAAGCTCGGGCCGCTGCTGACCCTGCCCGAGGGCAAGGCGATGTTCAAGGCGGTGATGGATCAACGCGAAACCTACATCAAGGCACAGGATGCTTTCATCACACTGGCCGAAAACGGCCAGCACGAAGAAGCGGTGCGCGCGCTGGATGCGAATTTCCGTCCGATCGCGGGCGAGTACCTCAAACGGATCAACGTCCTGATCGAGTTCCAGGGCAAGATGATGGAGCAGACCGGAAGCGAGGCCGCGCAGTCCGTGAGTGTCGCGCGCAGCGTGATGATCGTGCTCGCCGCCGTCGCCCTGCTGGTGGGGATCGTGATCGCCTTTCTGATCACGCGCGGCCTGCTGAAGCAGTTGGGCGGCGAACCGGCGTATGCGGCAGAGGTCGCGCGTCGCGTCGCGGAAGGCGATCTCACCGTGGTGGTGACGACGAAGGCGAACGACAAGTCGAGTCTCCTGCATGCGATGCGCAGCATGGTCGAGCAGCTCCTGCGGGTGATCGGCGAAGTGCGCTCGTCGGCCGATGGCCTGTCGGCCGCGTCCGAGCAGGTCAGCGCGACCTCGCAGTCGATGTCGCAGGCCGCCAGCGAGCAGGCCGCGAGTCTCGAGGAGACCAGTGCGTCGATCGAGCAGATGAGCGCATCGATCGGGCAGAACACCGAGAACGCCCGGATCACCGATGGCATCGCCAACAAGGCCGCGCAGGATGCCGTCGACGGCGGCGAGGCGGTGCGGGCGACGGTCGAGGCGATGAACTCCATCGCCGACAAGATCGGCATCATCGACGACATTGCATATCAGACGAATCTGCTCGCCCTCAATGCCGCGATCGAGGCGGCACGTGCCGGTGAACACGGCAAGGGCTTCGCGGTCGTCGCCGCCGAAGTCCGCAAGCTCGCCGAGCGCAGCCAGGTCGCCTCGCAGGAGATCGGCGAACTGGCCGGTGCCAGCGTCAAGACCGCCGAGCGGGCCGGCCAGTTGCTGGATCAAATGGTGCCGAACATCCGTCGCACGGCGGATCTCGTGCAGGAAATCGCGGCAGCGTCCGAGGAACAGTCGCAGAGCGCCGGCCAGATCAGCACGGCGATGTCCCAGCTCAACCAGACCACGCAGCAGAACGCGTCGGCGTCGGAGGAACTGTCGGCGACAGCCGAGGAGATGAGCGGGCAGGCCCAGCAACTGCAGCAGATGATGGCGATTTTCCGAGTCGGTGCGGACGATGTGCCGGCGGCGGAACTGGCGCACCCGCTGGTCGCGGCGCCACGCAAGATCACCAAGCGGGTGCGCGAGGAGTCGGCGGCGGGCATGGCCCTGTCGGACGCCGAATTCGTCAACTACTGAGCGGAGGCAGCCATGAACCGGACACGACTGGCGACGGCCGCGGGCGGCGACGATCCGCAACAGTACCTGGTGTTCTCGCTGAATGGCGAAACCTACGCGGTCGGCATCCACAGCATCCGCGAAATCATCGAGTACGGCCGACTGACCGAGGTGCCGATGTTGCCGGACCTGGTGCGCGGCGTGATCAATCTGCGCGGGGCCGTGGTGCCGGTGCTCGATCTCGGCGTCCGTTTCGGCCGTGCGCCGACGCGGATCGCCCGGCGCACGTGCATCGTGATCGTCGAGATCGCGGCCCGGCCGGGCGACACGCAGGTCGTCGGTGTGATCGTCGACACGGTGAACGAGGTGCTCGACATCCCGGCCGGCGACATCGAACCACCGCCGTCGTTCGGCGCCCGTCTGCGCAGCGACTTCATCGCGGGGATGGGCAAGGTGGCCGGCAGGTTCATCATTCTGCTGAACCTGGCGCACGTGCTCGCACTCGACGAACTCGCCGGCCTCGCCGGGACCGATGACGGCGCCGTTCCGAACGACATGTCGCAGGAACCGATCTGCGCGAGCTGACGCGGGTGCCGACATGAATGGCAGCATCGATGATGGCGAATTCGCCTGCTTCCAGGCGCTGATGCAAAAGGTCGCAGGCATCCACCTGCCACCGTCGAAGAAGCCGCTGGTCAGCGGGCGTCTCACGAAACGCCTGCGCGCCCGCGGCATCGACAGCTTTGGCGATTACTACCGTCACATCGTCAGCGGCAGCGACGCCGATGAGTTGCAGACGGCAATCGAACTGCTGACGACGAATGAAACCTATTTCTTCCGCGAACCGCAGCACTTCGACTTTCTCGCCCGCGAGATTCTGCCCGGCCTGCGCCGCGGCGCCGGATGTCGCGTATGGAGTGCCGCGAGCTCGAGCGGCGAGGAGGCGTACAGCATCGCGATGGTGCTGATGGACAAACTCGGCGCGTCCGCGTCGTGGGAAGTCTTCGGCTCCGACATCAACACCCGCGTTCTCGACCTCGCGCGGCACGCGACCTATGTGACGGCGCGCAACGAGGCCGGCATCCCGCCCGATTACCGTCGCCGCTTCTGCCTGCGCGGCACCGGCGGCATGGCGGGCAAGTTGCGCATCGGCGCGGCGGTACGCGAGCGGGTGCGCTTCGCCCGCCTCAATCTGAACGACGACCTGGCGAGCGCGGGGGATTTCGACGTCATCTTCCTGCGCAACGTGATGATTTATTTCGACCTCGACATGAAGCGCCGCGTCGTCGCCGCGCTCCGGCGGCGGCTACGGCCCGGCGGTTGGCTGTTCATCGGTCACTCCGAAACCCTGCACGGCGTGACCGACAGCCTGCGCGCCGTGCGGCCGACGATCTACCGCAAGGACACGGCCTGAATCGGCGACGTCTTTTGCTTCGGGGCGCGATGCAGGAGCGGCGGCAGCCGCGAT
>JADZCB010000068.1 GCA_020851775.1 Gammaproteobacteria bacterium | reverse complement strand
GTACGGCAGGCGGGCAATTTTGAATGCGCCGTCGAGCGCCTTGAGGCTGAAATACTGGTAGTCCCTGGTGCCCACCTTGAGCGTGGTGCGCGCATTGAAGCTGTTCGTCATGTGATTCTCCGGACGGACCCGCGGCCGCTCATCGGCCGTGGACCCGGTCTTCTGGCGGGATTGAAGCCGGCATTATCGGCAATTACACGCGTCTGTTGTAGCGCTGCACCATGTGGGGCGCCGGGCCGGTTCGTTGTCCGGGGCGGAATCGTCAGGTCACCGACAGCGTGCAGCGCCGGGTCATCTCGAATGCGGTAGCGGGATTCATGACCGGATCACATCGATGATGCCGCCGCCGAGACAGACCTCGCCGGCGTAGAACACGACCGACTGCCCCGGCGTCACGGCCCGTTGGGCCTGGTCGAAGCGGACGACGAGGCGGCCGTCGACGAGTGATTCGAGGGTGCAAGGCTGGTCGGGTTGGCGGTAGCGTGTCTTCGCCGTGCACCGGTACGGCAGAGCGGGCGGCGCCCCTGCGACCCACGACAGTGAATCAGCCTCGAGTTCGCGTGACAGCAGCGCCGGGTGATCGTGACCCTGCACCACGATCAGGACGTTGCGCGCGACGTCTTTCGCGGCGACGAACCACGGGCTTTCCGCCGCGCCTTTCACGCCGCCGATACCGAGCCCTTCGCGCTGCCCCAGCGTGTAGTAGATGACGCCCTGGTGTTCACCGATCGTGCGACCATCGAGCGTCTCGATCGCACCGCGCTGCGCGGGCAGGAAACGCGCCAGGAATTCCCGGAAGCGCTGTTCGCCGATGAAGCAGATCCCCGTGCTGTCCTTCTTGGCATGGGTGACGAGTCCTGCCGCCGCCGCACGCGCACGTACGTCGGCTTTCGGCAGATGGCCGACCGGGAACAGTGTCGCCGCGAGCTGGGCCTGACTGAGCGTATAGAGGAAGTAGCTCTGATCCTTGTTGCCGTCGAGCCCCTTCAGCAGGACATGGCCCTGTGCATCGTGCCGGATGCGCGCGTAGTGTCCGGTGGCGACGGCCTCGCCACCGCGCGCGCGGGCCTCGGCGAGAAACGCCTTGAACTTCACTTCGCGATTGCACAGGACGTCCGGGTTCGGCGTGCGTCCGCGCGCATATTCGTCGAGGAAATCCTTGAACACGCCGTCCCAGTACGCCTGCGACAGATCGACCGTGTTCAGTTCGATGCCGAGCGTATCGCAGACCTCGAGCGCATCGGCGACATCGTCTTCCCAGCGACAGCGCCCGTCGGCGAGCGGTTCATTCCAGTTCTTCATGAACAGCGCCGTCACGTGGTGGCCCGCGCGCACCAGTTCGAGTGCAGCGACCGACGAATCGACGCCGCCCGACACCGCGACGACGATGTGACGCGCCGTCGTCATTCTCAGCCACCGAAGCGCAGATCGTGGATCATGGATAATGGAAAACACTGGCCTGCGCGCGCATCGTCGATGCAGCGGAGTACCAGCGGACTGCGGTGTCGCGCCTGCGCGGCGACGATTTCTTCGTGCGTCATCCATACCGCGCGGATGATTTCCTTGTCGAGTGCGCGGGAGGCGTCGTGGGTGATCGCGCGCGCCCGGAAGCAGAACCGCAGATAGGTGATGTCCTTGCCGGGCGGTGCGACGAGATAGATGCCGACTAGATCGACAGGCTCGACGTGCCAGCCGGATTCCTCGAGCGTTTCGCGACGCGCGGCATCGAGCAGCGTCTCACCGTCATCGAGATGCCCGGCCGGCTGGTTGAACACGGCGCGGCCGTCGGCCTCCTCCTCGACCAGCAGGAAGCGGCCGTCACGTTCGACGATGGTCGCGACGACGGTATTCGGTTTCCACATCTCGGTCATAGACATGTTCAGCGTTTCTCCACGGTCGGATCGGCCCATGGTCCGGTGACGACATACTCGCGGCGCAAGAAGCGATCGACCTGCGCCGGCACTTCCTTGAACACCTTCTGGCCGAGATAGATGGCGGCACCGACGCCGATGCCGGCCGGTCCGAATACCGCACTGGCGAGAGGGATGCTGTCGGACAACGCCGGTGTCACGACGGCGATCTGGTCATAGTCTTTCGCGGCGAGTCCGGTGCGACCCGAGATCTCGACCTTGCCCGACGGTCCGTCCATCAGCAGGCTGTTGGTGTATGCATTGCCTTTCTCGAGTTCGAACCAGCCTTCGATGCGATCGAATGCGAAACCCTTCTTGAAGAGATCGGTGAAATCGAGCGACAGGCGCCGCGGCAGGGTTTGCAGTGACAGGAGTCCGAACAGGCGGCCACCGCCCGGTTCGATGTCGAGGAAGCGGCCCTTGCCGACCTTCAGGCCGAGGCTGCCATCGAGGCGATCGAGCGTGAACTCGGACGGCATGCCGACCCAGTCGGCCTCAATCTCGAGTCGGGTTTTGCCGTCTTCGATGTTCGCGCTTTCGTAGCCGAAGCGTGCGAGCATGTCGCCGAGCGCGCGTGCCTTCACTTCGATGCTGAAGTGTGAATGATGCACGTCGGCTTTCAACCGCCAGTCACCGGTCGCCGAGACCTGCAAGGCGTCGCTGTTGAAAACGAGATGCTCGAGCTTCTGCCCGTCGCTATGGCGTACCGTCGCCAGCGACGCGCTGCCGAAGTCGACGCTGCCGTATTTGAACGATCCACAGGCGAGCGCGACGGCAGGCATGCGGCCGGGATCGATCGTCGAACGCCTGCCGCCGGAATCGACCTTGTCGAGCCACAGCCGCTGCAGGTTCAAGGTCAGCGGCGCCGCCGCGAGATCGAGCGGCACGGTGATCTCGCCGGCCGCGCGCGCGCTGTCCATCGCGATGCGCCAGGCATTGACGTCCTTGCGGCCGCGGAACGTGACGTCGGCGAAGCGCTGGCCCAGGGTCGTCAGTTCCTTCACGGTCACGTCGAACGCAATCGGCAGGTTCGCGGTCGGCGATTGCGGCGTCGACGCGTCCTGCAACAGGCGCGCCCAGTCGGCGAGCGGCAGGCTCGACAGATCACCGTGCAGCCAAATCCCCGCTTCGCGCGCCGGCGCTTCGCTGCGGCCGAAGGCGACGTCGGCGCGCGTGATCCGGCCGCTGTCGGGGCCGTCGCCGCGCGGCGCCTGGTCGAGTTCGAAGCGCACGGTGTCGCCGAAGGAGACACGCGTCGTGCGCGCGGCGTCGCTGCCGATCGCGGTCTCGATCGCAAGCGGCTTGCTCTCGGCGGCGACCTTGCCGAAGGGCCAGGGCAGATCGATGCCGAGGCCGCTCAGGCTCGATTCGATACGCAACTTCTTGGCCGGCGGCGGCTCGCCAGCCGCGACGTGCGGCAGACTCAGCACGGTTTTCCAGGCTGCGTCACCGGTGATCGCCGCGAGCTTGTCGTTGCGTGCGAGCCAGTCATGGAGGTAGGGCACGTAGTGCTCGAGATAGGTGCGCACGCGCGTTGCGTCGGCATGCCCGATCATGCGGAATTCGGTCTCGTAATTCGGATCGCCGATGCCGCCGTTGACGACGAGGCCGACGGCATCGCCGTCGTATGTCGCCGTGAGGTCCTCGCCGTAGAAATCTTCGCGCGTGAAGGACACCGTGCCGCGCAGCTCGTCGAGCGCCAGCTTGCCGTCCTGTGTGCGCAGCCGGTTGCCGTCGAAGCGAACGGTCCCGAGCACGCTGTGGTCCGCGCCATGCTGCAGGCCGATGTTCAGATCGAGCCCGAGATCGAAGCTGCCAGCGAGTGCGATCGTCGACAGCCGGCGTGCCGGCCCGTTCTGCAGCGGACTCGCGGCGATCGTCTTCAGCGTATCGGGCAGCGTCGCGCGCACGGTTGCGACGCCGACCAGCACGGGTGTCTTGCCGAAGAGATCGGCGATCGACAGATCGATGTCGCGACCCTTTGAATCGAAAAAGCGCGCCTCGCTCGCCTGGACCCGGAAATGGCGCCCGGCGATTGCGCCGTGGGCGCGCACACCGTCGACGACGGGCCATTTGTCCGAATACTCGAGCGAGACGTCGGCGACGTCGAAGTCGACGGTGAAGATCCCCTCGCCGGCATCGAACGGGAAGTCGGTCAGATCGCCGCGCAGTTCGGCGCGTGCCATGCTCAATTCGCCGGCCCTGAAAGCCTGGCGGAACCAGTGTTCGGCGCGCTCCTTCAGCACTCCCTTCGGCAGCAGCCGCGCCAGCCGCGAGAGGTCGGCGGCACCGAGCGCCGCCTCGGCCTCGACGCGTGGCCGGCGGCCGGCGGCGAACACGGCGCTCCCCGCCGCTTCGAACGGAATCGCTGCCGCCGTGCCGCGCAAATCCGGCGACGCGATCCGCCAGCCGTCGCCGTCGCGTCGCCAATGGAGTGCACCGTTGACGGCCTCGATCGGGATCGGGGCGACGAAGCGGTCGCCGGGCGCAAGGATCACGCCGCCGTTGTCGAAGGCGAGTGCGCCATGGCCGGCGTTGGCCGCGATACCGGCCTCGAGCGCGTCGAAACCGGGCAGGAGGCCGACGGGTCCGAGGCTGCCGTGCGCGATCGCCGCTTGCACGAACCAGCGTGGCGTGGCCGTGCCCGCGCCCCGCCAGGCGAAGCGCAGTCCGCGCAGTTCCCCGCGTGCCTGGTGCAGCGGCGGTGGCACCCTG
>JADZCB010000067.1 GCA_020851775.1 Gammaproteobacteria bacterium | reverse complement strand
GGCATGGCCCGCGCATCGAGCCCGGACTGCTGCAGGATCTGCACCCCGATGCGATCGGCTTCGCGTTCGTGATCGCGGGTGTAGTTGATCTGGCTCTGAATCGAGGCCGCTTGCGAACCGACGATCACCGCTTGCGCGAGATTCGAGCTCGACCGCGCGGCGAGCAGCCCGATCGCCATGGCCGCCAGCGTGGCCATGCTCATGCGCTCCTGCCCCGCCACCATGCGTGCGATATGACGCTGCGTGACGTGCGCGATTTCGTGAGACAGTACGGACGCGAGCTCGGATTCGGTCTGGGCCGTGAGCAGCAATCCGGTGTGAACGCCGATGTATCCCCCGGGCAGGGCGAAGGCGTTGACGCTCGTGTCCTGTATCGCGAAGAACTCGAACGATTGCCGCGGATCGGGACTCACCGCCGCCAGACGGCTGCCCAGGATGTTCAGATACTCCGCGACGATCGGATCGTCGAGGTAGCTCGAATCCGCGCGGATCTGCTGCATGATGTTCTCGCCGACACGGCGTTCGAGCGCGGGCGAGAACACCGCCTGCGAGACATCGCCGAGGTCGGGCAGATTCTGCGCGCTCGACGGCACGCAGAGCAGGCAGGCCAGGAATAGGGAGAGCGCTGAACGCACGATGCTATGATAGATCCGGTCACAGCCGAGTTCCTCAATCGAAACGAATCGTTACACACCCCCATGTCCGCAGAAGGCCTGACTCATTTCGACGACCAGGGCGCGGCGCGCATGGTCGACGTGGCCGGCAAGGAACCCACGCACCGTATCGCTCGAGCGAGCGGACGCATCTCGATGCAGCCCGAAACGCTGCGCGTCATCGCGGCGGGCACGGCGAAGAAGGGCGACGTGCTCGGCATCGCCCGCGTCGCGGCGATCCAGGCCGCCAAGAAGACCGCCGATCTCATCCCCCTGTGCCACCCGCTCGCGTTGACCAAGGTCGGGATCGAATTCGAGCTCGACGAGCAGGCGCATGCGGTGGACTGCACGGCGACGGTCGAGACCATCGGCCGCACCGGTGTCGAGATGGAAGCGCTGACCGCGGCCAGCGTCGGCCTGCTCACCATCTACGACATGTGCAAGGCGATCGATCGCGGCATGCGCATCGAACGCTTGGGCCTGCTGGAGAAGCGCGGCGGCAAGTCCGGAACCTGGCAAGCCGCTCCCGAGCAAGGCTGAGCACCCGCGGACTGCGCCCGGCACGGCGTCATCCGATCCCACGAACGAACGAGACAGCACCCGATGAAAGCGAAACGACGCACGATACTCAAGGCCGCCGTGGCCGCCGCGGCAGCGCTCACGCTGCCCATGAGCCGCTCGACGCAAGCCGCGGAATGGAACAAGGGGGCCTTCGGCGCAACCTCGATCGCCGATGCCTTGAAGCACATGGGCGCAGCCAACGCCGTGCCGAGCAAGGATATCCTGATCAAAGTTCCCGACGTGGCCGAAAACGGCGCGGCGGTGCCAATCGAAGTGACGAGCAACATCCCGAACACGCAATCGATCGCCATCCTCGTCGACAAGAACCCCTTCCCGCTGCTCGCGAGCTTCGGCTTCTCGAACGGCGCCGAACCTTATGCCAGTACGCGCGTGAAGTTCGCCGGCAGCTCGGACATGCGCGTGATCGTCGCAGCCGGCGGCCGCCATTACGTCGCCGTACGAGAAGTCAAAGTCGTGGCCGGCGGCTGCGGCTGACAGGACATCGTCGATGGCCGAATCGATCAAGATCCGAGCGACGTTGCAAGGCGACGTCGCCGACGTGCGCATGCTGGTCAATCACCCCATGGAAACCGGCCAGCGCAAGAACGAGCGCGGCGAGCTCGTCGCGCCGCACTTCATCACCGTAATCACGGCCGCCCACAACGGCCGCACGGTGATGGAAGCGCACTGGAGTCAGGGGGTGGCGCGCAACCCGCCGCTGGGGTTTCGGGTGCGCGGAGCGAAGGTCGGCGACAAGATCGCCGTTTCCTGGATCGACAACAAGGGCGCCTCGGGAAGCGCAGAGACGGCAGTCGGCGGCTAGTCGTCGTCGGTGCCGGTGACTACGGCGCCACCGCCGAGATCGCCCGCGAGTCCGGCCACATCATCGTTGCAGATGCTCGACGGACTCGCGATCAGCCCGGGATCAGTGACGGCATTCTGCGGGTACGAACTTGTACTTGGCGGTATCGCCTCCGCTTGCATCGCCGGTGAGGCATTGCCACAGGATCCGACCGCTGGCGTCACGCGTCGGTACCAAGGCGATCGTGACCGCGGTGCCCACGCCGGCATTATTGCCTTCAATGGTGATGGTGCCGTCGGCGGCGACGCTTCCTCCGGATATCTTCCCGGACACCGCGACCGAGAGGTCCGATCCCGCGCCGGTGAGCGTGGAATTCGACCATGCCTTCTCGGCGATCGCCGATTTGTAGCTTGCAGCCGCCAGTACCAGTTCGGCGACGCGCGACCGAATGGTGTAATCCTGATAGGCAGGTAAGGCGATCGCTGCGAGTATGCCGATGATCGCAACCACGATCATCAGTTCGATCAGAGTGAAGCCTCGCTGCAGCTTCTTGACCATTTCCTACTCCGTTTGAACGTACCTGGTGGACCGTTGCGCTCGATCAAGTGCGAGAAAAAGCCCCGCAGAACGGGGCTCTTTCATGACGCGAATGTCGACTCGAATCAGTGACGGCACTCGGCCGGAACATACTTGTACTTGGCGGTATCGCCCCCGGCCGCACCGCCGGTCACGCATTGCCACAGAACCTTGCCCGCGTTGAAGGTGGGCAGCAAAGCGATCGTGACAGCCGTACCCACGCTGGCGTTGTCGCCCGAAACGACGATCGTGCCGTCGGCCGTCACCGATGCCGCAGTCACCTTGCCGGATACCGCAATCGAGACACCGGTACCCGCACCCGTGATTGTGTTGTTGCTCGCGGCATTTTCGGCCACCGTGGTCTTGGCGCCGCTGGCGGCGAGCACCAGTTCGGACACCTTGGCGCGGATCGTGTAATCCTGGTACGCAGGCAGCGCGACCGCAGCCAGAATACCGATGATCGCGACCACGATCATCAGTTCGATCAAAGTAAAGCCCTTCTGCAACTTCTTCATGCACGACTCCTTTGGGTTAACTAAGCCTGGATCGTCGACCTGCGACACGACGTGTAACGACCGAGGGGCTCGAACACTTTAGCGACACGATGCTGCGCATCTCGCATGCACTCAGCACGGTGAGGGGGCAGCAAGGACCATACCAATCGACCCGGCAGCCGTCACGGATATGCAAACCAGGTATCGGCGCCGGCAAATCGAACTTGAAAAAGGGAAATCGCGCGTGAATTGCCGCTTCGCGCGCATGCGTCGTTGCATTCGCGCCCCCGCAGCACCCGCGGGAGTGACGTAAAACGTCACTCCGTGCCGCAGAACATCAGGCCCGTCAGCTCGAACCGTCCGCGTGCAGCATGCGCTCGCGTTCCGCGAACCACTGGATCGAGTATTCGCAATCGCGATAGTCGGCGAAATAAGGCCCGCCGATGGTGTAATGCACGAGGGAGACATCCGGCCGAGGCGGGTGATAGCCCACCAGATGGTTCCAATGCTGCGGCAGCGCACCGATCAAGGCGTCGTCGCCCAGCCACTTGAACTGATGCAGCTCGAGCCCGGAGGCCGTGTTCACGTATTCGGGCGTCAGGGCACGGCAACGCGCGTTGTTGAATAGCACGACGCTCGACCAGTTCTTCTTCTCGTATTTTGTCTGCGGCTGCTGCAGGAATTTAGCGCTCTCCGTCGGCAGATGATCGTGCTTGACGACCATCACGGCGTAGCGCTCGTCGCGCATCGCGTAGAGCTTCGCGATATCGTCCAGCACGAGCATGTCGCAGTCCATGAACAGCGACCAGCCGGCGAAGTCCGACAGGTAAGGCGTGAGAAAGCGCGAGAACGAAAAATCCGTGGACTGGAGCGGATGACGCTCGCGCGTCATGAGCCCTCGCAACTGGTGCAGCGCGAGAGGCGCAATGGTCACCGGCTGCGACGCGCGTGACAGGATGCTGTATGCCAACACGTTGTAGGCTACGGCCTCCCTGGGATCGAAGCCGACGAATATGCGTATCATCCGAGATCCTTCGCGCGCCGCATGGCGTGGGCGGGACTGATTATACTGTGCGCCTTCAACCTCCCGTCCGCGGCGAAGTGAGCTTCATAGAGACCCCTGTTCGGCGCTTTGTCGCACGGCTTGCCGTGCGAGTCTCCCCGCAATGAGCGATTGCGACTGCGTATGGTGTCCAACAAGATACTGGTAACCGGTGCCGACGGATTCATCGGCTCGCATCTGGTCGAGCGACTCGTGCGCTCGGGACGCGCGGTGCGCGCGATGGTGCTGTACAACGCCCGCGACTCGCGCGGCTGGCTCGACCACGTCTCGTCCGAGGTCAGCGAGCAGTTCGAGGTGTTCGCCGGCGACGTGCGCGACCAGGGCAGCGTTCGGGGCGCCATGCAGGGCTGCGAAGCGGTCATGCACTTGGCGGCGCTCATCGGTATTCCGTACTCATATCAGGTGCCCTACAGCTACATCGACACCAACGTGGTGGGTACGCTGAACGTTCTGGAAGCCGCCCGCGGCCATCCCTCTGTCCACGTGATCCAGACGTCCACGAGCGAAGTCTATGGCACGGCACGCGAGGTGCCCATCACCGAAGCGCATGCATTGAATGCGCAGTCGCCTTATGCCGCCAGCAAGATCGCCGCGGACCAGCTCGCGCTGTCCTTCCATGCTTCGTTCGGCCTGCCGGTGACCGTCGTGCGTCCTTTCAATACCTATGGACCGCGCCAATCCATGCGCGCCGTCATCCCCACGATCATCACCCAGCTTGCGCGCGGCGAGCAGCGCCTGCGCCTGGGTTCCCTGCATCCCACGCGAGATCTGAATTTCGTGGCGGACGTGACGCGCGCGTTCGAAGCGGCTCTGGACGCGCCGGCCGCCATCGGTCAGGTCGTCAACGTCGGCAGCGGCTACGAGATCAGCGTCGGCGACCTCGCCAAGCTCATCGGCGAAGAAATGGGCGCATGCGTCGAGATCGTGAGCGAGGAAGCGCGCGTGCGCCCGCAAGCGAGCGAAGTCGAACGGCTGCTGGCATCGAACGACCGCGCGCGCGCGCTGCTCGGATGGACGCCGCAGACGCCGGGCAAGGAGGGCTTGCGGCTGGGACTGCGCAAGACGATCGAATGGTTCACCCAACCGGTGAACCTCGACTCCTACCGCAGCGGCACGTATACCGTATGAGCGACGCAATCGCCGCGGCTGTCCTGGCCGCCTGCCGCAGCGTACTGCCGTCCACGCGCCCGCTGCCGCTGCACGAACCGACGCTCGGAGAGGCAGAGCGCCGCCTGGTCGACGAATGCATGCGGAGCGGCTGGATCTCCACCGCGGGTCCGTACGTCGAGCGCTTCGAAGCCGCGATCGCGGCATTCACCGGGGCACGCCATGTCGTCGCGACCGTGAACGGCACCGCTGCCCTGCACGGCGCGCTGCTGGTGCTGGGGATCGGCGGCGGCGACGAGGTACTCGTCCCCAGCCTGACCTTCGTCGCCACCGCGAATGCAATCGCCTACAGCGGCGCCGCTGCGCATTTCGTCGACGCTTGCCCGCACACCCTGGGCGTCGATCCTGTCGTTCTGGACCGCTATCTGTCCGCGATCGCGATCCGGCACCGAGACGGAACGCAGAATCGCGTCACCGGACGGCGGCTGAGCGCGCTGATCGTGATGCATACCTTCGGCCACCCGGCCAACATGGACGCGCTCCGCGACGTGGTCCGAAGCTGGAACATCGCATTGATCGAAGACGCCGCGGAGGCCCTGGGCACGACGTGGCGAGGCCGTCATGCCGGCACGTTCGGCAGCATCGGCACGTTGAGCTTCAACGGCAACAAGATCGTGACG
>JADZCB010000066.1 GCA_020851775.1 Gammaproteobacteria bacterium | reverse complement strand
TCAAGCCCTTCGCGCTCGACGAACTCGCGGCCCGCATCCGCGCCGTCGTGCGCCGGCGCCACGGGCAGGCCGGCGGCGGTCTCGTGTTCGGGCCGCTGCGGCTCGATCCGGCGAGCCACGAAGTCGAACTCGGCGGGACGCCGGTGGCCCTGTCGGCGCGTGAGTTCGCGATACTCGAAGCGCTGATGGAACGCCCGCGTGGTGTCCTGTCCCGGACCCAGCTCGAAGACCGGCTCTACGGATGGGGCGAGGAGGTCGCGAGCAACGCAGTCGAAGTCCACATCCACAACCTGCGGCGCAAGCTCGGCGACGGCCTCATCCGCACCGTGCGCGGACTCGGCTACAGCCTCGGTCGCGACGACGCGTGAGTCTGCGCTACCGCCTGCTGATTGTCGTACTCGGCGTCGCGCTGGCGACGACGCTCGCCGCCACCGGTGCCACCTACTATTGGGCGCGGCACGAAATCGACGAACTGCTCGACTATCAGCTTCGCCAGCAGGCGCTCGCCTTGCGCGACAAGGCCTATCTCCTCGGCAACGTCGCCGTCGTCGAACCGGACCCCGAACAGCACGTGGTCATCCAGTTGTGGGATCGCCGCGGTGCGCTGCGCTACCTGTCGCACCGGGCGGTCGACATCGCGCGTCCGCTGCGTTACGGCTATGCGAACGTCAGCGGCAGCGGCGACGACTGGCGCGTGTATGCCACCGAACTCGGTCCGTGGATCGTGCAGCTCGCACAGCCGCTCGAACTGCGCCGGACCATCGCCGCGAGCGCCGCCTGGCGCATGCTGTTGCCGTTGCTCGCGATGTTGCCGCTGCTCGCGGCCGCGATGTGGTGGATCGTCGGGCGGGTGCTGGCGCCAATCAGTGCGCTCGCCGACACCATCAGCAGGCGCGACGACGTGCTCGACCCTATCGCGGCCGCGGGTCTGCCGGGTGAAGTCGCGCTGACGGTGCACGCGCTGAACGATTTGATCGCGCGCCTGAAGGAGGTGCTTGCGCGGCAACAGGATTTCATGGCCGATGCGGCACACGAACTGCGCACGCCGCTGACCGCAATCAGTCTCCAGGCGCAGTTGCTCGAACGCGCGGTGTCCCCCGTCGATTCGGCTGATGCGCTCGCCGAACTCAAGCGTGGCATCGCGCGTTCGACGCATCTCGTCGAACGCCTGTTGACACTCGCACGGCTCGACGTCGCGAGCGCACACGAACCGACGCAGCAGGTGGACCTCGCGGCGTTGATCGAGGCGAGTCTCGTCAACGCGCGTCTACGCGCGCAGGATCACAATCTCGTGCTCGACGCCCGCATCGAACCCGCCGTGCTGATCGACGGCGTCGAGGCCCAGCTTCAGAGTCTCGTCGACAACCTGCTCGAGAATGCGCTGCGCTACACGCCGCCCGGTGGACGCGTCGACGTCGAACTCGTCGCACGGCGGCACGGCGCAGTGCTGCGCGTCGCCGACAGCGGGCCCGGCATCCCCGTCGCCGAGCGCGCGCGCATCTTCGACCGCTTCTATCGCGTGCCGGGCACGACGGTGCAGGGCAGCGGTCTCGGCCTCGCGATCGTCAAGCGGGTCGCCGACCTGCACGGTGCGACGATCGAGGTCGGCGAGTCCGATGCTGGTGGTGCACTGTTCGTCGTCGATTTCCCGGCGGTGCGCGACGCCCGCTGAGGCTCGTTAAGACTCTCTTAAGGGTCGGGTTCCATCCTGCTTGCCACTCGCGCCAGCCGGTGCCGCATGGGGCGGCACCGCACCGCGCATTCGGAGTGGAGGATGACCATGAGTATGAAACGCTATGCGACGCCGGCCCTGGCGGCCGCGATCGCCACCGCCACGCTCGTCTGGCACGGCTCGCGTCCGGAGTTTTCCCCCGGCGCCGGCTTCGGCGCACCGCTGGTGGCCGAGGCGCAGGCAGCCACGCTCGGCGGCACGCCACCGCCGGCGAGCATCGGCCTGCCCGACTTCACCGATCTCGTGCAGCGCGCGTCGCCTGCGGTGGTCAACATCAGCGCGACGCGCACGGTGCCGACCGCCAACCGGGGTCCGTTCGGCGGAGCGATACCGTTCGACCGCGACAGTCCGTACTTCGAGTTCTTCAAGCGTTTCGGACCGCCGCTGCCCGAAGGCGGTGAGGGTCCGATCGCGCGCAGCGGCGGTTCTGGCTTCATCGTCTCGCCGGACGGTCACGTGTTGACGAATGCGCACGTCGTGGCCGGCGCCGATGAAGTCACGGTACAGCTCGCCGACAAGCGCGAGTTCCGCGCCAAGGTGATCGGTGCCGACGAGACGACCGATGTCGCGTTGATCAAGATCGACGCGCACGACCTGCCGACGCTGAAGATAGGCGATCCACAACGGCTGAAAGTCGGCGAATGGGTGATCGCGATCGGCTCGCCGTTCGGCTTCGATCACACGGTCAGCGCCGGTGTCGTCAGTGCCAAGACGCGCACACTGCCGAACGGTGGTTACGTGCCGTTCATCCAGACCGACGTCGCGATAAACCCCGGCAATTCGGGGGGGCCGCTGCTGAACCTGGCCGGCGAGGTCGTCGGTATCAACGCACAGATCTACAGCCAGAACGGTGGTTACATGGGGCTGTCGTTCGCGATACCGGTCGATCTGGCGATGAACGTCCAGCAGCAGCTCGCGCAGGATGGCAAGGTCACGCGCGGCCGTCTCGGCGTCGGCGTGCAGTCGCTGAACCAGGATCTCGCGCAGTCGTTCGGCCTCGATACCCCGCAGGGGGCACTCGTAAGTCAGATCGAAGACGGGACACCGGCGCAGCGCGCGGGGTTGCGTACCGGGGACGTCATTCTCGGCTTCGATGGCGAACGCGTCGAAGACTCGGCGATGCTGTCACGGCTGGTCGCCGCGAAAAAGCCCGGTGACAGGGTGGCCGTCGAGTTTCTGCGCGACGGCAAGCGCCAGCATCTCGACATCGCGCTGGGTGCCGTGCCGGACGGCCGGGTCGCGTCGACCGACGGCATGACGCCGGACGACGCCGGACGTCTCGGTGTCGTGGTGCAGGAACTGCCGTCGGACCAGCGCGAACAAGGGGCGGGGGTCGTCGTTGCCGCCGTGTCCGGTGCGGCCGCGAAGGCGGGGATCCGCGAAGGGGATGTGATCCTCGCCGTCGGCGGCGAGCGGGTCGCGAGCGCGTCGAAGCTGAAGGAACTCGTCGCGCACGCGCCCGGTCATATCGCCCTGCTCGTACAGCGTGACGACGCGCAGATCTACGTGCCCGTGAATCTCGGCTGACAGGCGGCTGTTCTCCGACGTAGCGAAGCGGCGCCGGACGACGCCCCGTCGTCCGGCGTGCGCCGACGCGGTAAAGTGCGCGCCCTTCGCCGGTCATCGATCGGCTGGCAACGCAATTGCATCGGATACCGCATGACTGAGAATTCTCCGCCGCCGGCCGATCCGGCACGGCGGTACGCGCTCCAGGGTCTCGCCACGCTGCTCGCCGTGCCGGTGCTCGGCGCACGCTGCGCCGTCGCCGCACCGCTGCTCGCCGACGGCCGGCCGTTCAGCGTCGAACGGCTGCGCCGCCGCGCCGCCGAACTCGCCCAACGACCGTACCAGGCGCCACCCGACGATTTGCCGCCGGCCCTCGCCGACCTCGATTACGACGCCTACCGCGAGATCCGCTATCGTCCGCCGGAAGCCCTGTGGCTCGGTGAAGCGCCGTTCACCGCGCAGTTCTTCCATCCGGGTTTCTATTACCAGCAGACGGTGCGCGTCTTCGAGGTGCACGACGAACGCGCGCATGAAATCCGCTATGCCCCGGCGCTGTTCGATTACGGCAAGAACCGGCTGGGCTCGAGCGCGCTCGGGCAGGTGCGTGGTTTTGCCGGTTTCCGCATTCACTACGCGCTGAATGACGCGAACTATCTCGACGAACTGGTTGCCTTCCTCGGCGCGAGCTATTTCCGGGCACTCGGGCAACGCATGCGTTACGGTCTGTCGGCGCGCGGCCTCGCGATCGATACCGCGTCGCCGGACGGCGAGGAATTCCCGCAGTTCACCGAGTTCTATCTGGAGCGGCCGGCCGACGCCAACAGCCTGGTCATCCATGCGCTGTTGAACAGCCGGCGCTGTGCCGGTGCCTATACCTTCACCGTGCGGCCCGGCGAAACGACGGTCACCGACGTCGAACTTGCGTTGTTCGTGCGTGAGCGCATCGAACTCGTCGGCATCGCACCGTTGACCAGCATGTTCTTCTTCGCCGCTAACGATCGCGTCGGCGTCGACGATTACCGCGCCGAAGTCCACGATTCCGACGGTCTGCTGATTTGGAACGGCGCCGACGAATGGCTGTGGCGCCCCCTCGTCAATCCGCTGCGCTT
The DNA here is from genome assembly GCA_020851775.1 of Gammaproteobacteria bacterium. Classification (GTDB taxonomy): domain Bacteria; phylum Pseudomonadota; class Gammaproteobacteria. The sequence goes on along the minus strand of JADZCB010000066.1, from coordinate 16,245 downwards.
GCGGGTCAGTGCGTTCGTCGATCGCAATCCGAAAGGTTTCGGCCTGATGCAGCGCAAGCGGCGCTACGAGGATTATCTCGATCCCGAATCCCGCTATGAACAGCGACCGAGCGCGTGGATCGAACCGGTCGGGGATTGGGGCGCGGGGGCCGTGACGCTGGTCGAGATCCCGACCGATCGCGAAGTCAACGACAACATCGTCGTGTTCTGGAAACCGGCAACGGCGCTCGATGCCGGTGCCGAGTTTCATGCGACTTACCGCCTGCACTGGTGCAGCGAACCACCGCCCCCGCGCACACTGGCGCGCGTCGTCGATACCCGCATCGGGCTCGGCAGCGCAGAGGATCGCCGCCGCTTCGTCATCGAGTTCGCCGGAGACGCACTGCCTGGGAGCGAGAAGTCCGGCGGCGCACCGCTCGAAGCGAACGTCAGCACCTCGCGTGGCCGGCTGCACGGTGTCGTCACGCATTTCAATCCGGCCAGCGGACGCTGGCGTACGTTCTTCGAGTTGACGCCCGAAGGCGAGGAACCGATCGAGCTGCGCTGCGAGTTGATGATCGGCAAGCGCACCGTCACCGAAGCCTGGTGTTATCAGTGGACGGGCTGAGCGGATGAGCCCGAACGTCCGCGCGCTGCGCCTCGATGCGCCGGTGTCGCCGGAACTGCTCGCGCGGCTGCGTTCGGATCTGGCGGCGGAGCTCGACGCTCTCGGGGTAAGCGGGGACGCGTGCGATGCCGTGCTGCGTGCGCTGGCAAGGCGTTCGCGTGCCCTCGCGGACTTCGATGCCGATGGTCTGCGTCGCTACGTGCGACGGCTGGTCGATCGCTGGCTGTTGCGCGCGGTCGAACGACTCGCGCTGCCCGAACCGCCGGATCTCGCGACGCGGCGCGCGGCGCTGCTCGCGCTCGACGTCGGCCGGGTCTGGCCCGATGAACTGATGAACGAGCCAAGCCCCGGTTTTCTCGTGGCGCTGCAGGGAGCATTGCCGGTGGCGGTGCCGCCGGCTGCGCCGCTCGCGATGCCGGCGCAGCCGTTGCACGCTGCTGCGATGCCGGCGCAGCCGACACCCGGCCGCGGTCATTTCCGCCTGCGCCGGCTCGCCGTCTTCGGGGTGAGTGCCGTGCTCGTCGCGGGCGCCGTCTGGATGCTCTCGCGCGTATTTGCGCCGGGCGGACTGTCGGCCGTCGAATACACGCTGATGGCGCTGTTCGTCGTCAACTTCGCGTGGATCGCACTCAGCTTCTGGAGCGCGCTCGTCGGCCTCGTCGTCAATCTGCGCGGTGGCGATCTCGCCGGGCTCGCGCCGCCATTGCCGCGCGAGATTCCGCTCACTGCGGCGTTTGCGCGCCCGCTCGCAGTCGTGATGCCCACCTACAACGAAGCCCCCCGACGCGTGCTCCTCGCCGTCGAGACGCTCTACCGCGAACTCGATGCACTCGGCGTGCTGAACGCGTTCGAATTCTTCGTGCTCAGCGACAGCACCGATCCCGATGTATGGCTCGCGGAAGAAGCCGTGTGGGACGACACGCGGCGCCGGCTCGGGGCGACGGGCCGGTTGTTCTACCGGCGCCGCTACCAGAATCATGCGCGCAAGGCCGGCAACATCGCCGACTTCTGCACGCGCTGGGGTGCTCGTTACGAGGCAATGCTGGTGCTCGACGCCGACAGCGTGATGAGTGGCGAAACCGTCGTCGCGCTGGCGCGACTGCTCGCGACGAATCCACAGGCGGCCATCCTGCAGACCGTGCCGCGGCTCGTGAACCGCTACACGCCGTTTGCGCGCGCGCAGCAGTTTGCCACCGCGATGTATGGTCCGGTACTCGCGTCCGGTTACGCCTGGTGGTTCGGTCCCGACAGCAACTACTGGGGACACAATGCACTGATCAGGGTCGCGGCCTTCGCCGCGCATGCGGGCATGCCGGTGCTGCCGGGCAAGCCCCCGTTCGGCGGCCACATCTTGAGTCACGATTTCGTCGAAGCGGCGCTCCTGCGCCGGGCCGGCTGGCGCAATTATCTGCTGCCGCAACTTGCCGGCAGCTACGAGGAATCCCCGCCGTCACTGCTCGACCACGCCGCACGTGATCGGCGCTGGTGTCAGGGCAACCTGCAGCACGCGGGTCTGCTACGGGCACGGGGCCTGTACGGGCTCAGCCGATTCCATCTGCTGAATGGAATCATGGCCTATCTCGCCTCGCCGCTGTGGCTGGCATTCATCGTGACTGGACTCGTCGCCGCCGTGCAGGGCAAGTTCGAACTGCCGGTGTACTTTTTTCCCGATCGCACCCCGTATCCCGTATGGCACGTGATGGATCCCGTGATGGCGCGCTGGCTGCTCGGCGCGACGATGGGCGTGCTGCTCGTGCCGAAACTCTTCGGGTGGTGGGCGGTGGCCGCGCGGCGCGACACGGCGCGCGGCTTCGGCGGTGCCGGGCGCGCGCTCGCGAGCGTCATCGCCGAGACGATCTACTCGACGCTCTCGGCGCCGGCGCAGATGCTGCTGCAGACACGCGCGGTGCGCGAGGTGCTGCGCGGCAGGGACGCAGGCTGGCAGACGCAGACGCGTGACGATCGCGGCATGCCGCTGCGCGCGTGTCATGCCGGGCTGCGCTGGCATGCGTCACTCGGGACCTTGTTCGCGGCGGCGGCGTGGTATGTCTATCCGGGTCTCTTCGGCTGGATGCTGCCGGCGGTGCTCGGTCTGTGGCTCGCGGTGCCGCTCGCGTGGCTTGGCGCCCGACCGGCACTCGGTCGCAACTTGCGTGCATGGGGGATTTTCGTGACGCCCGAAGAACGCACGCTGCCGCCGGTGCTCGTGCGACTGCATACGCTCACTGCCGCGCATCCCGAGGGCGCGATCCGGCCCGCCCTGGCGCGCGTGCTCGAATCCCCCGTCGACGCGGCGCGACACCTGGCGCTGCTGTCGCAATTGCCACCGGCGGAACTGACGGCGCCGATGGCGCTCGCCCGCTGTCGCGCCGAGGAGGCGCTGCCGTCGACGCTCGAAGCCCTCTTTCCCCGCGAACTGCAGGCGAGCGCGCTCGCCGACCGCCGCGCCGTGATGCGACTGGTGGCACGCTGCGCAACGCCCCCGGTGGCGGCCGTGCACGGCGTTTCACGCGAAGACCGGTAGCCGAGCACACGGCGCGCGACAGCCGAATCCGGCGCTCGGCGTGATTGCCGCCTGACATCCTGATTTCGCCATCGAGAACACCGAGGGGGAACGAGCAGGGAAGATTGTGACTGCTGCGTGGAGCATGTCAGTTGCGACAAGCGGTTTGAAACCGCACCATCGAGACGATGTGAGCGCAGGTTTTGGGGCCTGCGGGTTACGTGAGTGAAATCCAGACGCTCAAAGTGCCGACCGTCTCATCCCTCTCTTTCTCGGTGTTCTCGGTGTTCTTGTGGCCAAAACAGCCTGTCAGGACGGTGGCAGGTAAGCAACGAGCCGGATTCATCTATACGTCTTCAGTTCAGCGCACGAGTTCCTCGAGGCCGGTTGCTGCGGCCAGGGCGCGCAATTGCGCCGGCAGGCCGTGGAGTTCGAGGGCGACGCCGCGTTGCTCCGCCGCGCGGCGCCATTCGACGATCAGAGCTAGCGCGGCGCTGTCGGCATGGGTGACGCCGTCGAGTTCGAAGCGGAGATCGCCGCTCGCCGGCAGCAGGGCGAGCGAGCGTACGAGCGCCTCGGGCACGGTATCGACGATCAGCGCGCCGGCGAGCGCGATGCTGCCGTCCCGTACCGATATGTCGAGCGGCGCGTGCCTCCTGGCCTCGGATTGATGGCTCATCGGATGCTCAGGTGCCGCTCGCCTTCTGTACGTTGTGCTGGGCGATCTGATCGATCAGCCCGTCCATGCCGAGTTTCGCGATGTCGGTGTTGAAGCCTGCGCGGTAGCTGACGACCAGGCTGACACCGTTGATCGCGACGTCGAAGACCTTCCACGCATCGCCATTACGGTAGACATCGTAATCGACCTGCAGCGGTGGCGCGCCGCTACCGCGGTCGACGTTGCTGCGCACCCGCCAGACATCGGTGCCGAGCGCGCGTGCGGGCTGGAACGAGAGCTGCGCGTCGCGGTAGTCGGACACGGCAGTCGCGTAGGTACGCACGAGCAGCGTCTTGAACTCGCCGACGAAGCGCTCGCGCTGCGCCGGATCCGCGCTGCGCCAGTGCTTGCCGAGCACCCGCTGCGACATCCGTACGAAGTCGAAATGCGGAAGGACGACTTCTTCGGCGATCGCATACAGGCGCTGCGGGTTCGCGGACGTCGCGGCTGGATCGGCATGCAGACGATTCAGGACTTCGGAGGCCGTCGTGCGCACGACCGCCGTCGCCGGGCCGGAAGTGTCCTCCGCGGCGACCGGCATGGCGGTGACGAGGATGCCGGCGCCGAGCGCGACGGACAGCAGGACGCTGAAGAGACGGAAAGGGACGAAGCGGGTCATCGGGGGCTGGTTCTCACGCTGTTCGAATGCTGGAGGCCGGCCGCGTGCCGGCCCGGCCCCGCACCATACACGATCGCCGCGCACGCGAGATGCCGGCGGGTGACGGACTCACGGCGCTTTGACGGTCTTGTTGTACAGAAATTCCTGCAGCGCCTTTTCGAGGACCAGCGCCGACTGCGTCATCTGCAGCTCGTCGCCCTCCTTCAGGCTCGTCTCCTCGCCGCCCGGCTCGAGGCCGATGTACTGCTCGCCGAGCAGACCCGCCGTGTAGATGTTGGCGGCGGTATCGGTCGGGATGTGGTCGTAGTCCGGATCGATGCTGAGTGTCGCGACGGCCTGGAAGCGCTTAGCGTCGTAGCCGATGCCGATCACGCGGCCGACGGTCACGCCCCCCATCTTGACCGGTGCGCGCACCTGCAGCCCGCCGACGTTGTCGAAGTACGCACGGACCTTGTAGCCCTCGTGCGACGTGAACTGCGACAGGTTCGCGACTTTCATCGCGAGCATCAGCAAGGCCGCGAGTCCGAGGGCGACGAACACGCCGACGGTGATTTCCATTTTCCGAGTGTCTTTCATCTGCGATTCCTGCCTGGGCGACCGGGCCGCCGCTCAGTTGAACATCAGGCCGGTGAGGATGAAGTCGAGGCCCAGGATCGCCAGCGACGAATGTACGACGGTGCGGGTCGTTGCCGCGCTGACGCCTTCGGAGGTCGGCACCGCATCGTAACCCTCGAACACCGCGATCCAACTGATCACCGCCCCGAACACCACGCCCTTGACCACCACCCCGTTGACGACGTCTTCCATCAACAGCACTTTCGTCTGCATCTGCGACCAGAACGATCCGGCGTCGACGCCGAGCAGTCCGACGCCGCAGAAATAGCCGCCGAGCACACCGACGGCGGTGAAGATCGCCGCGAGCAGCGGCATCGCGACGATCGCCGCGACGAAGCGCGGCGCGACGATGCGCTTCAGCGGATCGACCGCCATCATTTCCATCGCGCTCAATTGATCGGTCGCTTTCATGAAGCCGATCTCGGCCGTCAACGCGGTGCCGGCGCGGCCGGCGAACAGCAGCGCCGCAATCACGGGTCCCAGTTCGCGCAGCAGCGACTTCGCGACGACGAGCCCGAGCGATTCTTCCGCCCCGAACGTCACCAGCGTGTTGTAACCCTGCAGGCCCAGCACCATGCCGACGAAGGTGCCGGAGATCACGATGATCACCAGCGACTGCACACCGGTCGACCAGATCTGTCTGATGATCAGACCCGGTCGCACGACGAGCGTGCCGAGGCTCGCCAGCACGCGCAGCAGGAACAGGTGGCCTCGTCCGAGGCGCTGGAAGACGGCGATGCTGCCGCGGCCGAGATCGGCGAGGAGGTCGATCACGGTGTTTTTTCCAGCAGGTCGTCCAGCAGGGGCCGGGCCGGGAAATGAAACGGCAGCGGACCGTCGGGCAGTCCGCCCATGAACTGCCGCACCGTCGGCGAATCGGATTCGCGCAGCTCGGCCGGCGTGCCGCGTCCGACGATCTTCGCGCCCGACAGCACGTAGACGTAGTCGGCGATCGTGCTGGTTTCGGCGACGTCGTGCGAGACGAGCACACTCGTGGTCCCGAGCGCATCGTTCAACTGCTTGATGAGCCGCACGAGGATACCCATCGATATCGGGTCCTGCCCGGAGAAGGGCTCGTCGTACATGATCATCATCGGGTCCAGTGCGATCGCGCGCGCCAGCGCGGCGCGCCGGGCCATGCCGCCCGACAGTTCGCGCGGATAGAGATCGCGGGCGCCGCGCAGTCCCACCATTTCGAGTTTCATCAGCACGAGGTTGCGCAGCATCGGCTCCGGCAGGCGCGCATGTTCGCGCAGCGGAAAGGCGACGTTCTCGAACAACGTCAGATCGGTCAGCAGCGCACCGCTCTGAAACAGCATGCCGAGGTGTTTGCGCAGCGTGTAGAGCGCCGGGGTCGACAGCCGATGGACGTTCACGCCATTGAACTCGACCGTGCCCGCGGCCGGCGCGAGCTGGGCGCCGATCAGCTTGAGCAGCGTGGTCTTGCCGGTGCCGCTGGGCCCGAGGATGGCGGTGATCCGGCCGCGCGGAATCTCGAGATCGATTCCGTCGAAGATCGCCCGCTTGCCGCGGCGGAAATGCAGATCGCGGATGCGGACCAGCGGGTCTGGTGTCGAAGCGCGCGTGGAATTCAAAGCGTGCTGGGGCATTTGCTCGGGACCGGCACAATAGGCGAAGCGCCGCGTGCTGGCCAGCCCCGCGCCGCGCACGCGGAGCGCGTCTCGGCCCGTTCACGGCGTATTTCATCTTTCAGTTGATACTTTCGTTCAGCTATGTACGCTATGTAAACGGAATCGCGAGCCTTTGGCTGGCCGGCTGCACGTGCTCACACGTCGGCGCGAGGCTATCGCTCGCGAACCGCATAAAAACTACGAAACGCTTGGGTGTGGACGGTGCAGACGAACGCGATCAGCCGGATTCTCCGGATGGTGTCGCTGGTGCTCGGCGTGGCTGCGGGCGCGATCGCCGCGGCCGACGATCCGCACGCGGCCGTCTATGCCGAGAGCCAGTACCCGAGCGCCATTCAGTGCGCGTCCTGCCATCCGAAGGTGTTCTGGGAATGGGCGGTGTCGAATCACGCCTATGCCTCCATTTCCCCGATGTTCCACAAGTTCGAACAGGCGATCACCGAGTTCGCCTCGGGCACGATCGGCACCTTCTGCGTCCGCTGCCATCAGCAGGTTGCGACGCAGATGGGCGAACCGCGCGAAAAGCCGCTGTGGGAACGCTCGGAAATCTCGCGCGAAGGCGTCACCTGCATCACCTGCCACCGCGTCTCGACGGCTTTCGCCAAGGTCAACGGCGAGCGCACCGTCGATGCGGCGCCGATCAGCTTCCCCGTCTACAACGCCGGCACCGGCAAGGCGATGCCGGAGGTGCTCGCGAATGCGAAGGAGTACGGCGTCGCGATGGCGCCCGGTCAGGAGGGCACGCCGATCCACGCGCCGGCGATCAAATTCGAGCAGATCTCGAAGAGCGAGTTCTGCGTGTCCTGCCATCAGGTCGCCGTGCACCCGGGCATCAAGCTCGAAGTCGTGTGGGAACAATACCGCGGGGCACCGGCGGCGAAGGAAGGCATCACCTGTCAGGAATGCCACATGGGCAAGGTGCCGGGCGAGGCGTCGGGCTACGAGACCTGGCCGATCGCGATCATCAACGGCCAGGTGGTCGGCGATTCGAACCAGAAACACTCGAACCACCTGTTCTACGGTCCCGGCTACCCGATTGCGCACCCCGGCATCTTCCCGTTCAACCCGCGCGCGTTGCGCTGGTCGATCGCCGACTGGCTGAAGTTCGACTATCGCGCGCCCTGGGGCGATCCGGCATGGGAGGATGAACTCGCCGCCGGCACGCGCAATGCAACTTTCCCGCCCGAATGGGCCAGGCGTGAGGATCGCGAGGAAGCGCGCTACGTCATCTCGTTGAACGAGAAGCTGCTGAACGACAAGCGCCAGTCGCGCATCGAGGTGATGGAGAACTCGATGCGCATCGACGGCCCGTTCTTCGACGCGTCGCCGACCGTCGGCCGCGATCTCGGGTTCAGGTACAAAATCACGAACGTCGACAAGGGCCACAACCTGCCGTCGGGCTCGCTCGGCGCGCAGCCGGAGCTGTGGTTCAACGTCGTGCTGATCGACCCGGACGGGCAGCGCGTGTGGGAGTCCGGCTATGTCGATGCAAACGGCGACATGGCGGACATCCACTCGCTCGAGGTCGCGAAGGGCACCGTTCCCTTCGACAAGCAGCTCTTCAACCTGCAGACGAAGTTCCTGACCACCAACGTCAAGGGCACCGATCGCGAGATGTATCTCCCGATCAATTTCGACTTCGACCAGCTTCCGCACATCCGGCCGCCGGGCGTGCCGACCACGGTGCTGAACCATCCGCCGTTCATCCGCATGGAAGGTCGCAGCCTGCCGCCGCTCGGTCATCGCTACGCGAAGTACGAAGTGCCGGGGAAGCTGCTGACGAAGCCCGGCAAGTACCGCTTGCAGTCCCGCATGCGCAGCCGGGCCGAGCCGATCTATTTCATGAAGTTCGTCGGCGCCACCGTCGACATGGAGCAGTCGATCAACGAGTGGATGATCGACATCCACCCGTCGGCGGCCGAATTCGACATTCGATAACGTGACCGCGCGGCGCGCGCCGCGACGGCCTGGGGGGCGACAGGCATGACGCGCATCGGCGTCGCAACGATGATGGCCGTACTCGCGCTCGGCGCGGGCAGCGTGCACGCGGACGTGCCGCGGCGCGGTGCCGCCGGCGTCCCGCCCGTCGCGGTACCCGAGCCGGCCGACGGCAAAGTGCGCGGCGATCACGCGCATGCACGCAAGCCCGTCGAGATGTCGCCCGCAGCGCAACCCGCCGAGTTCACGCGCGAACTGTTCGGGCCCGATCCGAGCTATGCCGAAAAACCCTATGACGTCGATGCACAGCTCGCGATTTACGGCGGAAAATCGGCCGTGATCGGGCCGCGCCCGCCGATCGAATGGGGTTATCCGATGTACCAGGCCGGGCCGCTCGGTGAAACCCTGGACCTGCTCGGCGACAAGAACCCCATGCGCCTGCAGCTCCTCGCGTTCGGCGATCTGCGTCTGGGCATGGCCTACAACGACAACGGCGCGCTCGACACCGCACAGATGGCGGCGCGGCTCAATCTCAATCTCGACTTCCGGATCACCGCGACCGAGCGCGTGCACCTATTCCTGCGCCCGTTCGACCGTGTCGAGAAGGGCCGCAACACGCGCTACGAATTCGGCGGCAACCAGCGCGATCGCTTCGGTGACGCCGAGGGTCTGTTCGATCTCACGCCCGAAGCGTTCTTCTTCGAGGGCGACATCGGCCAGATCATGAACGGCCTGACGGGCGAGTACCAACGCTACGACATCCCGATCGCCTTCGGCCTGATGCCGCTCTTGTTCCAGAACGGCATCTGGATGGAGGACGCGATCCTCGGTGGCGCGATCACGAAGCCCGCGATGAACAGCCCGACGCTCGACATCTCGAACATGGACGTGACGTTCTTCAGCGGTTTCGATCGCGTGACGACGGGCGCGCTGCGCGAAGCCGATAATCGCTTCGACGATCACGCCGCCCGGATCTACGGCACCGCGGTGTTCATCGAGGCGCGCGAGTTCTACATCGAGGCCGGTTACGGCTACACCGACGACAAGCGATCGGACGGGCTCGGCGACTTCAGCTATCACAACGCCACGCTCGCCGTCACCAAGCGCTGGTTCGGCAAGATCTCGAACTCGATGCGGGTGATCGGCAATTTCGGGCAGGATCCCGGTCGCAACTTCGACAAGACCGCCGACGGCTGGCTGGTGCTCATCGAGAACTCGCTGATCACGCACCTGCCCTCGACCCTGGTGCCGTATGCGAATTTCTTTGTCGGCTACAACCGGCCGCAGTCGCTGGCGCGCGACTTCGGCGCCGGCGGCATCCTCAAGAACACCGGCATCAACTTCGAGACCGACGGCCTGACCGGCTTCCCGAAACTCGACGACACCGCGAACGACACCTGGGGCGGCGCCCTCGGCGTCAGCTATCTGTTCAATCTCGACCAGCAGGTCGTGTTCGAAATCGCCGGCCTGAAGCCCTTCGGCCGCGACGAGAAGCCGGGACGCATCGCGCGGGGCGATCAGACCGCGCTCGGCGCGCGTTACCAGCGCCCGCTGTCGAAGCAGTGGATCTTTCGTACCGACGCAATTTACGGCCTGCGCGAGCACGACGACGATCTCGCCGGCGTGCGCGCCGAGCTGCGGCTGAAATTCTGATGCGCGCGCGGTTCACGCTGCCGGTGCTCACCGCCTGCGCGGCGCTGATCATCACCACCGTGGTCGTCGCGGCCGAACGCCCGCCGCTGCCGGCCGATCGTGATGCACGCTTCCTCGGCGTCGACACTTGCGGCTCGGCCGAGTGCCACGGTTCGCAGACACCGTGGCGCAATGCGACCGTGCTGATGCGTGAGCGGCTGATCTGGGACGCGCACGATCGCCACGCCAAGGCATTTGCGGCGCTCACCTCCGACGCCGGTCAGCGCATCGCGCGCAATCTCGGGCTGGCCGACGCCACGCAGGCGCCGCAATGCCTCACCTGTCACAGCACCTTCGTGCCGGCGGCCCAGCGCGGACCGAAGTTCCGGCTCGACGCCGGTGTCGGCTGCGAGAGCTGCCACGGCCCGGGCGGCAGCTTCCTGCGCACGCACGTGCAGGTCACCTCGAAGCACGCGACGAATCTCGCCGCCGGCATGTACCCGACGACCGATCCGCGCGCCCGCGCCGCGCTGTGTCTGTCCTGTCATCAGGGCGACGCGACGCGACGGATCTCGCACCGGATGTACGGCGCCGGCCATCCGCGGCTGCGCTTCGAACTCGACACCTACGGTGTGATCCAGCCTTACCATTTCAACCCCGATGCCGACTACCGGCGGCGCAAGCCGACCGCGAGCCACTTCGCGCTGTGGGCGGCGGGACAACTCACTGCCGCGCGCGCGCTCGTGGCACAGATCGGCGATTCTGCGCACTCGCGCGCCGGGCTGTTCCCTGAACTCGCGCAATACGACTGTCACGCCTGCCACCAGGCAATCGGCGAGGATCCCGGCTACCGGCCACGACCGGGCTTGCGGGCCGGCGCGCCGACACTGATCGACGCACCGCTGATCGTCCTGCGCGGGCTGACGGCCGTCGTCGACCCCGCGCTGACGATGCGTCTGCGCGACGAGACGCGCGCGCTGCAACTCGCCGTCGGCGATCCCGCGGCGCGCACCGGGGCGATCGCCGCGTTGACGCGCACACTCGACGAACTCGCAGACGGGCTCGCTGCGCGTGCCGAGCAGGCCGGTGACGGCGCGGCCGTCGCCCATGCGCTGAACGCGATGGTGGCGGCGGAGACGCCGCTGCCGTTCACCGCGGCGGAAGCCACCGCGATGAGCCTCTCGACGCTGCTGCTCGCGGAGCGCGAAGCAGGGCGCATCGACGAGACGCGCTACGCGCGCATCGATGTGGCGGTCGACGGCGTCTATGACGCGCTCGGCGATGAAAAAACCTATCGGCCCACGGCGCTCGCCGCGGCGATCGCGATGCTCGAACGGGAGCTGCGCCAATGAAGGATTTGCGGACTCCACCCGGTAAGCCCGGCATGCCCGACGCCGGAACGAACCTTTTGCGTGCTGGCCGGATCGCCGGGCGCAGACGGACGATCCTCGATACCATGAGCAGAGATCGTGATTCTTCGCGCCGGCGGCGCCGCAGCGCAGGGGCCTGGCTGCCCGTCGTGTGCCTGCTGCTGTTCGCCGGCAGCCGTGCGTTCGCGCAGGATGCGGACACGCCGGCGAAGGCGCTCGGCGTCGTCACCTGTTCCGGCTCGACGTGTCACGGCGCGGCGAAGCCGCTCAGTGAATCCAAGGTGCTGCAGAACGAATTCATCACCTGGCATCGCGACGATCACCATGCGCGCGCCTATCGCTCGCTGCTCGGTGAGCAAGGGCAGAAAATTGCCCGCAACCTCGGGCTCGACAGCGCGGAGAACGCGCCCGAATGCCTCGCCTGCCACACCAACTACGTGCCGGCGGCACAGCGCGGCAAGCGCTTCAATCTCGCCGACGGCGTCGCCTGTGAGGCCTGCCACGGAGCGGCCTCGAAATGGCTCGGCATGCACGTGACCGGCGAAGCGAGTCGCGAAGACAACCTGAAGGTCGGCATGTATCCGACCGAGGAACCGGTCGCACGTGCGAAGCTCTGCCTGTCCTGTCATCTCGGCACCGGCGAGAGGTTCGCGACGCATCGGATCATGGGCGCGGGTCATCCGCGTCTGGGCTTCGAACTCGACACCTTTACCCACATCCAGCCGGCGCACTACCGTGTCGACGCCGACTACCGCAGTCGCAAGCAGGTCTACGGTGGCATGCAGGTATGGGCGGTCGGGCAGGTGATCGCCGCGCAGCGCACCCTGGAACTGTTCGGCCAACCGAAGTGGCAGGGCAACGCGGTATTTCCCGAGTTCGCATTCTTCGATTGCCACGGCTGCCACCACCCGATGAGCGAGCAGCGCTGGGCGCCACGCGCGAGCACCGGACTGCCGCCGGGTACGGTGCAGTTCAACGACGCGAACATGTTGATGCTGCTGTACCTGATGAAGCACGTCGATCCGGCGCTCGGCGAGCGGCTGCACGGCGCGATGCTCGCGCTGCACCGGGCGACGACGGAATCGATGGATGCCACGCACAAGGCCGCCACCGGATTGTCCGGCGTGCTCGAGGAGGTGCGGGGCAGGATCGTCGGTCACGGCTTCGGGCGCGACGACATCGAGGCCGTGCTGAAGAGTCTCGTCGCCGGCGGTACGGCCGGCGACTATCAGGACTACAGCGCCGCCGAGCAGGCGGTGATGGCGATGGCCGCGCTCGTCGACGCCCTGCGCGCGAGCGGCGAACTCGACGCCGCGCGCGGCACGCGCCTCGACGCCGGCGTCAAGGCGCTCTACGCAGTGCTGGAGAACGAGAATGCGTGGCAGCCGCCGCGTCTGGTCGCCGAGCTGAAGAACCTGGAGACGGTGCTGAACTGATCTCATGTCCCAGGCCCGTGTGAAGATCGCGATCGTCGGGGCGGGCCCCGGCGGTCTCTCCGCCGCCGCACGCGCCGCGGAGACCCGCACCTCCCATGTGCTGCTCGAAGCTTCGACGCAGCTCGCGAACACCATTTTCCGCTACCAGAAGGGCAAGCACGTGATGGCCGAGCCGGCGGCACTGCCGCTGCGCGCGTCGGTTCCGTTCGAAGCCGGTACCCGCGAACGCATCCTCGCCGGCTGGCTCGACGGCGTGCAGCATCACGGCGCGAACCTGCGGTGTGGCGCGGCAGTCAGCGAAATCACGGGCCAGCACGGCGATTTCCGGCTGCGCATCGCCGATGGCAGCGAGGTCCGGGCCGAAGCGGTCGTGCTCGCGATCGGGCTGCAGGGCAATGTGCGCAAGCTCGACGTGCCGGGTGAGGATCTGCCCGGCGTGCAGTATCAGCTCGACGATCCCGGCGAGTATCGGGACGAAACCATCGTCGTCATCGGGGCCGGCGATGCCGCGATCGAGAATGCGCTCGCGCTCGCCGCGCACAACAGCGTGATCATCCTGAACCGGCGCGATGAATTCGCGCGCGCGAAGGAAGGCAATCTGAAAGGCATCCTGCGCGCGATCGACACCAGGCTGCTCGAATGCCTCTACGGCGCGAGCCCCATCGCCGTCGAAACGCTGCCGGCGGGAACCCCGGGCGGACACCGCCTGCGTCTGCGTATGAAAACCCGCGAAGGTGAAACCGAGGTACTGTGCGATCGAATCATCGGACGCCTCGGGGCGCTGCCGCCGCGGTCCTTCGTCGAGTCCTGCGGCATCGTCTTTCCGAGCGAGGATCCGTCGGCCGTGCCGGCAGTGTCGCCGCGCTACGAGTCGAATGTGCCCGGGCTGTACGTCATCGGTGCGCTCGCTGGCTATCCGCTGATCAAGCAGTGCATCAACCAGGGCTACGAAGTCGTCGAGTTCATCTGCGGGCGCGAGGTCGCGCCGGCGGACGAAGGCCTGCTGCGGACGAAGTTCGCGCCGATCCCGGGACTCACCAGCGTCAACCAGGCGATCGAATACATTCAGCGCAGCATTCCGCTCTTCGCGGGCCTGACACCGCTGCAACTGCGCGAATTCCTGCTCGACTCGGACATCCGCACGCCGGCGGCGGGTGAAGTCGTCGTCCAGTACAACGACTACACCAACACGTTCTTCTCGATTCTTCGCGGCCAGGTCGACATCCGCCTCGATCCCGAGGATGCGACGAACACGGTGGCACTCGGCGCCGGCAAGTTCTTCGGCGAGATGTCGCTGATCTCCGGTCGCCGGCGCGCGGCGACGATTACGGCCGGTCGCAACTGCATCCTGATCGAGACGCCCCGGCGCTCGATGAACAAACTGATCCAGTCGGTCGACGCGGTACGGCGCACGATCGACGAAGCGTTCCTGGTGCGCGCGATCAAGATGCAGATTGCGCCCGAGGTGCCCGACGACGAGTTGATCGAAGTGGCGCACACGGCGTCGATCCGCCAGTTCGCGCCGGGCGAGGCCTTGTTCAACGAAGGTGAGCCGGGCGACTCGCTGCATCTCATCCGCTCTGGCTCGGTGACGATTGCGCACGAGGTCGGTGGCCGCGAGATCGTCACCGCCTATCTGCCATCGGGCAACTACGTCGGCGAACTCGCGCTGCTGACCGATTCGCCGCGCACGGCGACGGTCCGCGCCGCCGTCGCGACGGAGACGATCCGGCTGCACGGCACCGTGTTCAAGGTGCTGATGTCCGTTTATCCCGAACTCGAAGCGAAGCTGAAGGAGAAGGCGCAGAAGCGTCTGCGCGATTCCGCACGCACGCGTGGCGGCGGCGGTGCGAGCAACATGATCGAATTCCTCGTCGAGCAGGGCGTCGGTGAAGCGACCGACGTGCTCCTGATCGACGAAACACTGTGCGTCCACTGCGACAACTGCGAGAAGGCCTGTGCGGACACGCACGACGGCACGTCGCTGCTCGACCGCGAGGCGGGTCCGAGCTACGCGAGCGTCCACGTGCCGACGTCCTGCCGGCACTGCGAGCATCCTCACTGCATGAAGGACTGTCCGCCGGATGCGATCCACCGCACGCCGGACGGCGAGGTCTACATCGCCGACAACTGCATCGGCTGCGGCAACTGCCAGCAGAACTGTCCGTACGGCGTGATCCAGATGGCGGTGAAGGGGCAGCGGAAGAAGCCGAGCCTGTGGCAGTGGCTGCTGTTCGGCAACGGCGATGCGCCGGGCACCGACGCGCATCCCGCAGGGGCTGATCTCGCCAAGAAGGCGGTCAAGTGTGACATGTGCAAGGACCAGCGGGGCGGGCCCGCCTGCGTCCGCGCCTGTCCGACCGGCGCAGCGATCCGCGTCAGTCCGCAGGACTTCATGGCGCTGCGTCGATGAGCGTCGCCTGAACGTCGCCATGCACGAGTCCTTCATCCGCTACCGCGACTTCTTCTACCTGAAGGTGGCGCTCGCGCTCTGCGCGCTCGCGATCCTCGCCTACGCGCTGCACGACCCGGCCGACCCGCCGAACGGCGGCACCTGGCTCGGCTACACGCTCGGTGTGCTCGGCGCCGGACTCGTCGGCTGGCTCGCATGGTTCGGCGTGCGCAAGCGCCGCTACGGCGGCAACACGACGCTGGTCTCCGCGTGGCTGTCCGCGCATGTCTACCTCGGCGGCGCGCTGCTCGTCGTCGTCACGCTCCACAGCGGCTTCCAACTCGGCTGGAACGCGCACACGCTCGCCTTAATGCTGACCTGGCTCGTCGTCGTCACCGGCTTCTACGGTGTCTACACCTACGTCACCTACCCGGCGGCGATCGGCGCGAACCGCGCTGGCATGACGCGCGAACAGATGATTGCCGAGATCGCCGAACTCGATCGCGAGTGCCTGCACCTCGCCGACGGTGTCGGCCAGGAGGCGCATCAGGTGGTGTTACGTTCGATCGAAGAGACGGTGCTCGGTGGCTCGGCGCTCGAACAGTTGTTCGGCGATCCGGCGCGTCGCTCGGCGAGTCTGAAGCTCACGCAGGGACTCGACGACGTGCGCAGGAAAATCGAAGCGCGCATCGCGCGCGAAGTGCCCGATCTGCAGCAGGTGCACGACACCGAGCTGACTGCGATCGGGTTTCTCGCCGGGCAGGTG
>JADZCB010000065.1 GCA_020851775.1 Gammaproteobacteria bacterium | reverse complement strand
GCCGAGCTGAAAGGCGGCCAGACTCCGGTCATCCAGGGACGGCAGTTCGGCCAGGTCGTCACAGGCATGCAGTGCGTCGGTCATGTCCATTCTCCTCCGGCTGCGTGGGCTTGGTCAGGCAATGTCGTTGGTGTTCTTCCGTTGCCTTCTCTCGCTGTTCCTTGCGGGACGGACGGGAACGTGTCCGTCAACGGCCGTGCTCGAGGGAGACAGCGACGGCCTGCGAGGCAGTCTGCGGGTACGCCCGGAGTGCCCCTATCGGAGCCGCCCGCCGCAGGCGTGAGCCCGTGCTTACATTGCGTCAGCCAAAAACTGACGTAGAGAAAAATAGGGTTGTGTGACGCGTATTTGCGCAAGGGCAGGAAAATATTTCACTGCCTGCTTCCGCAGCCTGGGACATGCACGCGCGCGTTCCTTACCGTGCCGGCGGGATCCGCGGCGACGCGCGAACTGGTACGGCTGTTGCGAGGACAGCGTAGCCCGATCGCGTCGTGCGATCGGCCCACCGGCGAACGGAGGCGACGCATGAAGTCGATTCGAATCGGTACCGTGATCACGCTCGCCTGCCTCGGCGCAGCGGTGTTCGGTGCGCTCGTGCTGGCTCGCGAACACGCCCGGCAACAGGCACGCGGCAGCATGCAGCGCCGTCAGATCGAGGATTGGGAAAGCGAAGGCGGTGCACTCGCGACGCAACCTCAGGTACCGGGGACCGTGGCTTCCGCGCCGCCAGAGTCGGCGAGCGCGGCGGTGTAGGACGTGTTCCCGGGCCCGCCTCCCTGCCGAACCCCGGCGACGCGCGCACGTCGGAAGACACATTCGGACGCGATCCCGGATCGCGCCCAGACATGGAGGAGTTCAGCATGAAACACGCTAATCGAACGACGCACCCGTCCCATACCCTGCATGCCTGTTGTGCAGCGATGCTGCTCGCGATCGGTACTGTCAGCATCGCGGCGACGGATCCGCCGACAGTTCTTCCGGAGCAGCAGATCGAACGCGTCAGCGTCCAGGATGTGCAGATCGACGATGGTGCCGTCCGCGCCCTCGTCGTCAATGAAAGCCAGGATCGCCTCGAAGACGTGACGCTGCGAGTGACTTATCAATGGCGTTGGGCGGATGAATTCCATCCCGGCACCGACAGTCCCGGCTTCAGCGACACCCTGCATCTGACGAGCCCGCTCGCCCCCGGCGAACGGCGTGAAGTGCGCTACGACCCGCCGCAGGCGCTGCCGGATCGCGCCGACGGGCAGTTCGCACCCGAAGTCTCCGTGGTGAGCTTCACCGCGTACGACGGCAATCGTCAGGCTGCGAACTGAATGTCGATCATCAGGAGGACCAGACGATGAAAGCAAGGAAGGCGGCAATCAACGCGATCTGGATGGCGGGCGCGCTGGCGCTCGCCGCGTGCGGGACGGCGCCGGGCGAACGCGCGTTGTCAGGCGCCGGGATCGGCGCCGGTGCAGGTGCCGCGCTCGGCGCCGTGACCGGCATGTCGGTCACCACCGGCGCGGCGATCGGCGCCGCGGCAGGCGCGGCAGCCGGCGGTCTCACGGATCGCGACCAGGTCGATCTCGGCGAACCGGCCTGGAAGAAAAAGCGGCGCGACTGATGTTCTGGTTCGCCCGGCGGCAACTGTGCTTCGTCATCGACTGCGCGGACGCCCGCCGGTTGCGAGCGCTGTGCGACGGACCGCGGCCGCGCGGTGTGCGTGTGCGGCCGTGCGCGGCGACACGGCTTGACGCGGGCACGGTGACGCGTGTGATGCGCGTCGAAGTGCGCGCCGCGTGCAGTTGCCCGCCACATGAACTCGGCACCTGGCTCGGCGGCTGCTTTGCCGGGTGTGAAGAGCTCTGGTACGTCGACGGCATTCCGGCGCGGGGCGGCGCGCGGTCGCACGCGCTCGAGTTGCGTCGCCTGATCGGTTTGTTCGCTCCCTGAAGACACGCGCAGCGCGTCGCATCACGCGTCGTGCGGCGCAGCCTCCGAAAACGCATCACTGCGTGCACCGGCGATCATTTCCGTCAACCAGTTCAGCAACAGTCCCGTGTAGGCGTGGCGCATGGTTTTTGTGCTCAGCGCGTGATCGGCGCCGGCGATGACCCGCACGGTCAGCGAGCGGGCGTGCGCACAGGCGGCGCGATAATTGTCGATCACGGCTTCCGGGATGATTTCGTCACGTTCGGATGCGACGAGGAGCACGTCTCCGCGAAACGATGCGCAGGCGCGCAATGCGCGATTCGCTTCCCAGTGCAACGGACGGCTGCGCCAGTCGCGCAGTCGCGGATCGCCATTGAGTTCACACTTCGGCAGCGTCCAGCCTTCGTCCTTGTACAGCGCCGGCGCCCGCAGCGCGAGCCAGCGTACCGGTCGTACGGTACTGAGCAGCGTCGCGAGATAGCCGCCGTAACTGATCCCGACGACCGCGATCGATGCAGCGTCCACGTGACGTTGCGAAGCGAACCAGTCGTAGGCCGCGACGAGATCGGTGAGATTGTCGGCGCGGGTCACCGTCTCACGATGTCGCGCCGTCGCCTCGTGCCCGCGCAGATCGAACGTGAGGCACGCACAGCCGAGTGCCGCCGCGTCGCGCGCCCGGGCGAGATCATGCTGTTGGCTGCCGCCCCAGCCGTGCACGAACAGCACACCAGGATAGGCGGTGACCGGCTGTAGCAGGGTGCCGCTGAGACCTTCACCGTCAACGGCAATCGTGAAAGAGTCGAGTCGGGTCTTCACTGGTATCGATCTGCGTGTACTTGACCATCGGCCCCTGCCGGGCATCGATGCCGCGGTAATGCACCTGCGCGCCGCGCGGTGCCTCGAGCGTGCCGTAACGTTCGACTGCGGCGACGCGCAGCACGCCGACATCGCCGTGGGCGTCGAAATATTCGAGCGCGGCGATTTCGGCCGCGCTCGCGCCACCCGGACGCCACGACTGCTCGAGCACCGCCGAGCGAGTGCGTCCTGCGGCATCGCGACCCTGGATCACGTCGTAGTTGTTGCGTGAGACGATCAGTTCCGGCAGCCAGTCACCGACCGCATTGTCGAACCAGCGCGCCTGGCACACGGCGAGGCGCACGGCCGGCGGCAGGCCGAGGCGCAACAGATCCTCGAATTCGCCGCGAACGACGAGCAGCTCGCTGCCGCCGTAGATCGACGTTCCCGTTCTGCCGGGCACCTGGCGTTGCAGCCCGCAATAGCTGATGCGGCACGCGCCGACATCCACCTGGCCGACACTGAACGTGCGCGAGTCGATCAAATCCAGTTCGAACACGAGGCCTTCGCGGCCGATGTCCGCATCCTGCATCGTATCGAGCAAGGCTTCGGCCTCGCGCAGGGTGCCGACGATCCATTGTCCATTGCCGCCTGTACCGTGACAGGCCTTGATGCGCGCCGGTCCCTCGGCGAGGAGTTGGCACACCGCGCGCCGCGCATCCCGTTTGCTGAAGGCCGTATGGCCCGGGAGCACCACATCGACGACCCGTTGCGCGAGTCCTTCGCGCCAGCCGCTCGGGACGACGCGCGCGTCGGGCAGCAAGGCGTGCACGATCGCTTTCGTCGCATGCAGACGGTGCGCGACGACGCCGCCGAACAGATCCTCACGCCGGCGGATGCCGAGCGCTCGCGCTTCGTCCGCGAGCAGCGTGTCGGGAGCGATCACGTACAGCGCCCGTACCCGCGGCGCCGCTGCCGTCACGCCGAGCCGACCGATGCACGGCAGTCCTTTCAGCCGCGCGAGACGCTGGGCGAGATCACGCAACGATGCGCGATCGTGATCGTCGCGCGCCTCGTCATCGCGATGATCGAGGAAGCCGACTGCCGCGCCGGGTGGCGTGGGTCGACGTTGGCTGAAGGCCGCCCGGGGCATCGAGCGTAGCGGAGCGCGAGCTGACATCGTGGTTCTCCGTGACGGCGCCGGGCGCCGGTGACGCGTTCTCCGCTTTTGCAAGCGGCGTGCCGCGGCAGTGATCACGTGTCGGACGGCGGCTCGCAAGCGTTGTCGGCCCACCGCCGGTACCGTGGCGCGCCCGTCTGCGGGTGGGCTGCGCTTTTTTCCAGGCCGTGCATCGCTGCGTGTAAGAACGCAGGCGGCGCATGCAGGTTTTGCAACCGGCGGGCGCGTGCAGGCGCGCACTGAACGAAGAATGCCGTTTCGCGGCTGGCATGTGCGTTGCAGTCTCGCCCACATCGCCATGCGAGCCGCCATGCTTCATCAATTGACGCTGCTGCTGATCTCCTCGGCGCTCGCCGCCGGCTGCGAGCGACCCGGCAACGAAGCGAGTGTCGTGATCGCACCGGCGACGTCGCTGACGCCGACACCGCGCGAGCGGCCGGCCGACGCGGCGGTCACGGCGGCAGTGCGCAGCGCGTTGCAGGCGCAGCCGCGGCTCGCGGCATCACCGGTCCGGATCAGCACGCACGCAGGCGTCGTCGTGCTCGAAGGTCGCGTCGGCGACGTGCCGCTCGCGCAGCATGCCGGTGTGCTCGCCGCGGAGGTCGACGGTGTGATCGATGTCGACAACCGACTCCGTCCGCGTTGACAGGAAACGACCCGGCAGATCAGGAGGAAGCCCATGTCAGCCAGGGACGATCAGCGGACGAACGCGCCGCACCGTGAACCCGAGCCACCGTTCCCGGCGCGGCAGCAGTCACCGCCGGGCATCGAAGCTGCGATGCGGCCGGCGCCGCACTTCCACGCGGCACACTATCGCGCGGCGGACAAACTCGAAGGGCTCGCAGCGCTTGTCACCGGCGGCGATTCGGGCATCGGCCGTGCCGTCGCGGTGCTCTACGCGAAGGAAGGTGCAGACATAGCGATTGCCTACCTGCCGAGCGAGGAAGCCGATGCACGCGTGACGCAGCAGACGATCGAGGAACTGGGTCAGCGCTGTGTGCTGTTGCCGGGCGATCTGTCGACCGCGAGCGAGTGCGATCGCGCGATCGAACGGACCGTGCAGGCATTCGGTCGCCTCGACATCCTGGTCTCGAATGCGGCCCACCAGGTCCAGACGGAATCGCTCGACGAAATCTCCGACGCGATGTTCGACACGACATTCCGCACCAACGTCTACCCGTTGTTCTGGTTGACGCGCGCGGCCCTGCGTCACATGCAGCCGGGCGCGGCGATCGTCGCGACGAGTTCGAAGACGGGCCTCGTCGGTGCCCGTCACATTCCGGACTACTCGGCGACGAAGGGCGCGATCAACGCATTCGTCAAATCGCTCGCGGTGCAGCTCGCGGACAAGGGCATCCGCGTCAACGCGGTCGCCCCCGGCCCGGTGTGGACGCCGCTGAATGTCGCCGATCCCGGCCGCGACGCGCACCAAGTCGCGCATTTCGGCGAAGACACGCCGCTCGGTCGTCCCGCACAACCGGAGGAAGTGGCGCCTGCGTACGTGTTTCTCGCCTCGAACGCCGATGCGTCGTTCATCACCGGCATCGTGCTGCCGGTGATGGGCGGCGAGACGGTCGGCGCCTGAGCGCACCCCGATGAGCGACCGCCGCCGCAAGAGCAGCGATCCGGGACTCGGTGCACCGGCCGGCCGGCTCGCCGACGGTCATCATCCAAACCCGGTCCCGCGACTCGACGAGGAAGACCGGCCCGCACCCGATGTCCGCTGCAAGACCTGCGCAGGCGAGATCCCGCATGGTGCAGCGCTGTACCGCGATGTCGAAGATTACAGCGTGTGGTTCTGCAGTGAGGCATGTCGGGTGCGGTGGGACACCGAGCACGCCTCCTGAGCGAAGGCCGCCGCTACCGCCCGCCGCTTCGGCGCGCCGGCGCCGTCATCGAAAAGGAAAAGGCCGCGGCAGCAGCGTGGGGGTGAGGGGAGGAGGAGTCGCTGCCGCGGCCTGCAGGCAAAAAAGCATTCGTGGGGGAGCCACATAGCCTGCATCAAACCGCAATGTAAGGGCCGGCATCGCACGCCGAGGCGTCGCGATCCGTCGCGTGGATTCGTTCAGGATGCGAAATTCCACGCCGCATGTGATTTTGCGCTCGCCGCCAGCGCAGGTATCGTGCTCGCGCAGAACGACGCGAGCGCGTGCGTTCCTGTGTGTTGTGGCCCGGCGTCCGGCCGCCAGCCGATCAGCCATATGGGAGTCACCGGGGGGAGGTTCGTGCGCAAGCATTCCATGCCGGAATACGGAGCAACAGACATGCCACTGCGATGTCGCCGCCCGCGCGGGGGATCGCGCGATCACATGATGCAGGGCTTGCACGTGCAGGGCGCGGATTACAACGATGCCATTCTGCCAGCGCTCGCGCGTGAGGGCGCCGGAAGTGCAGGTCCTCGCGCGTTCCTGCTCGTTCTGCTGCTGATGGCGCCGTTCGCTGCTGCACCGGCGGCACCGGTCATGCCATGCGCGACGGCATCCGCGAGCGCGGCGCTGGCTGCGCGCGCGTTGCAGACAGATCTGATGGTCGCCGCGCTGGTCTGCGAACGGCGTGACGACTACAACGATTTCGTACGCCGGCATCGCCCGACACTGGCCACGTACGGCCGCGCGCTGCGTGCGTGGTTCACGCAGCAGTACGGACTTGGTGGAGAAACGCAGTTGAACCGCTTCGTGACGCGACTGGCGAACGAAGCATCGCGCGCAAGCAATCTCGATCGCGCGCAATACTGTCGTTCGGTCGGCACGTTGTACGACGGGCTCGTCGATGCCGACGAACCCGGCCTCGAAGCCGTGATCCGCCAGCCGTTGCTTGCGGTACGCCACGGCGTCGCCGCATGCGGCGCGGCGGCGACCCGCGGCGCCGCGGCGGAGTTCAGCGCTCGACCTTGATCTCGACGCGCCGGTTCTGCGCTTCGCGCACCCCATCGCCGGTCGGCACCAGCGGCTCGGTTTCGCCACGTGCCTCGGTGACGATGCTGGCCGCCGTGATCTGCAGATCGGTCAGTGCGCTGCGCACCGCGTCGGCCCGACGCTGTGACAGCCGTTCGTTGTAGCGCGCGCTGCCCGAGGTGTCGGCGTGGCCGGTCGCGATCACCCGCGTCACCGACTGCTCCGCCGTCGCAGTGACGACGTTCTGCAGCACCGTGCGCGCTTCGTCCGTGATGTCCGCGCGATCGAAATCGAAGAACACGAGGTAGTCCATCGGGGCCGGCGGCGGTGGCGCGGGTTCCGGTGCGGGCGGCGGCGGGGCCTCCACCTGCGCGAGGCGCTGATCGACGGCGCTCATCGCCATTTCGAAGGCGTCCCGGCAGGCCGCGATGTGCGCCGGCTGCAAATCTTCCTGGGCCTGTTCGACCCAGCAGTCGAACGCGGCCTGCGCATGCGCGGCGTCGTCGGCGGCGCGCATGCGTGCCTCGCCATCGAGGGCGCCGACGAGGCGCTGGCGCGCCGTCTCGAGTTCGCTGGTGTATTTCTCGTCGAGATAGGGACGGCGCTGTGCGAGCGAGTCGGGGGCCGTCGGCTGGCCGCCGGCCGCGGCCGCCGCGCGCAACGCGTAGGTGCGGGCATCGCGCATGTCGCCCTGTGCCTGTTCGACGCGGGCCAGCGCTTCGTAATGACGCGCCAGACGCTGTGCGAAGTCGCCGTCCTGAGTCGCCGCGTGGGCCGTACCGCCGCCCATCGCGCCGCACGCGACGAGCGTGCCGAGGATGCTGTGCTTGCGCATGTGCCGGCCCTCAGAACGTGAAGCCGATGCCGAGCGAATAGGGCACCGAACCGTTGTTGCAGCATTCGTCGAAAGGCACCTCGTAGCCGATGTTGCCGAACATGAACGTGCTCTCGTTGACGAAGTATTTCAGGCCCAGTTCCGGCCCGAAGATCGCCTCGTCGTCGGTCGTCGCGCCGTACACGTAGCCGACATTCATCCCGAGATACGGCTGCCATCGCGCGAAGTCCCACTGGTAGGCGCCCTGCACAATCGATCGCCCGTTGATCAGTGTGCTGTCGCCGGCCAGATCGTTCTCCTCGTCGACCGTGAGCCCCTGCTTGAAGGTCAGCAGCAGGTTCTTCGTGAAGTAGTGTCCGAGCGAACCGGTGACGCCGAAGGCCGAATTGCTGAAATCGTCGTCGGACTGGCCGGTGCCCGTCAGCGTCGCTTCCCAGTTGCCGGCCTGCGGACCCGGATCGGGTGTATATGGCGGCATGGCGCCGGGATCGTTCGCGGACATGCCGGCGTCGGCGCCGGCACTCGCGGAAGGCAGCGTGTCGTCGGCGGCCCAGGCGGGCAGCCCGAGCGCCGCGCAGAGCATGGCGGAGGCAGCGGTGCGGGAAAAATGTCTCATGGCGTGTGACCTGCCCATCGGTGCGTGCAAGGACGACGACATGCCCGGGGCCTGCATGTTGTCGATGACGAATGCACCAGGGTGAGCAAGGCGTATGCCACGCCGGCGACACACCGACATGTGCCGTGTATGGTCGTGGTTTTTGGGCCACGCAGCGCGTGGCCTCCACGCCATGCAGCAGTCACGATGAAAATTCAGCGTGCAACTTTTACAAGCGCGCGGTCAAAGCTGCACGCGGCGTCAGGCATCACAGAGTCGATGCAGCAGACGAGCACTGCCGACCGCGGCACCGCTGATCGACACTGCCATCAGCGCATCGCTGCTCGCCGCGGGCAACAGCCCGGCGACGCAGGCGACGTGCAGCGCGCAGGGCACGAGCATCAACGCGAAGGCACCGCCCGTCAGCAGCGCGAAGCGCCGGCCGCGGGTGAGAAAGCGGGAAGGATCGTCCATGCCCGGTGGCGTGCAAGCGCGCGGCCATCGGCACGTGCATGACACAAGCGCGGCGCCGGACGTCGGCGCGATCCGCGCGGCGAACGTCCTACGCGAGGCCGCGGGCCGGCTCCGCTCGGCTGGCGTGGCCCGCGGAAATTTTTTAACGCGCCTTGGTGGAGTGCATCGACAACACGTGCGACGGTGGCGCGAAGGAGTCGGCGCGGGACACGGACCAGAACACCTTGAACACGGGGTGATCGGGCACCGTCGTCAGCAGCGCGCCGGGCTGTACCCACGGATGCAGCGCGGCGAGCGAACGGACTTCAGTCGAGGAGACGCGCCGGATCACGTGTTCCGGGCCGAGCTGGGACGGGTGGGTCAGGCCGGCCGCGGCGAGCAGTTCCTTCAGCGCGTGCAGTGTCTGCGCGTGGAACTGGTACACGCGCTCGGCCTTGTCGGGGACGACCAGCGCGCGCATGCGTTTCGGATCCTGCGTCGTCACGCCGGTCGGGCAGGTGCCGGTATGACACGACTGCGCCTGCAGACAGCCGAGCGCGAACATGAAGCCACGCGCCGCGTTGCACCAGTCGGCCCCCATCGCGATCGTGCGCGCGATGTCGAACGCGGTGACGATCTTGCCCGATGCCCCGACCCTGATCTGGTCGCGCAGGTTCACACCGACCAGCGTGTTGTGCACCAGCATCAGCGCCTCGCGCAACGGTGCGCCGACGTGATCGGAGAATTCGAGCGGCGCCGCACCGGTGCCGCCTTCGCCGCCATCGACGACGACGAAATCCGGCGCGATGCCCGTCTCCTGCATCGCCTTCACCATCGCGAACCACTCCCACGGATGGCCGATCGCGAACTTCAGGCCGATCGGCTTGCCGCCAGCGAGTTCGCGCAGCCGCGCGACGAACGTCATCATTTCGAGCGGCGTCGTGAACGCGGAATGACGTGCCGGCGAGACGCAATCCTGACCGGGCGCGACGCCACGCGCCGCCGCGATTTCCCGGCTCACCTTGGAACCCGGCAGCACGCCACCGTGGCCGGGCTTGGCGCCCTGCGACAGCTTGACTTCGATCATCCTGACCTGCTCGAGCCGCGCGTTGTCGCTGAAGCGTGCCGGATCGAAACGGCCCTGCGCGTCGCGACAGCCGAAGTATCCCGACCCGATTTCCCACACGAGATCGCCGCCCGGTTCGCGGTGATAGCGCGAGATCGAGCCTTCGCCGGTGTCGTGGTAGAAACCGCCGCGCCGTGCGCCGGCGTTGAGGGCGAGAACGGCATGCGCCGACAGCGCGCCGAAGCTCATCGCCGAGATATTGAACACGCTCGCCGAATAGGGCTGTGTGCAGCCGGGACCGCCGATGTCGATGCGGAAATCGTGATACGGAATGTCGGCCGGCACCATCGAATGGTTGATCCATTCGTAATCGGGCTGGTAGACGTCGACCAGGGTGCCGAACGGCCGCTTGTCCGGCGCGCCCTTCGCGCGCTGATAGATGATCGAGCGCTGGGCCCGCGAGTACGGCAGCTCCTCGGTGTCCGATTCGATGAAGTACTGGCGGATTTCCGGGCGGATGTATTCGAAGAAGAAGCGGAAGTGGGCGAGCACGGGATAGTTGCGCCGGATCGCCTGGCGCGGCTGCGTGTAATCGACGAAGCCGAGCAGCGACAGGCCGCCCGCGAAAGCCGCCGGCCACAGGAACCACGGCGAGTGTGTCGCGAGGATGAGACACACGATGGTCGCGACGATGCACAGCAGCCAGGCCCAGTAGCGTTGCGGCAGTTGGGCATCGATCGCATCCAGCACAGACGGCCTCCGACAGCACGTGAGACAGCCGGATGATAGCAGTCCGCACGCACCCGTCGCTGTGCGGCGGCCGGGGTCGCGCGCGGACACGCGGCGGGTGCTTTGACAGGCCGTTCCGCCGGCCCGGACAATTCACCCGATTGCCTTGCCATCCCGAATCGCTGGAGACGACTCATGAACAAGCCCGCAAGCGCCGCCGAAGCAATGCACCAACCCCAGGCCGACGGCAGCGGCGGGTACCGGCTGCTGAACCCGCGCCACAAATACAATCTCGCGTACTGCACGGAGGAGGAAATCGAGATCGCCGAGCACTTCCGGCGCTTCGTCGATCGCGAGCTGATGCCGTACCGCCATGACCTCGAAGGCGGCTGGCATCGCGATCCGGTGCTCGCCAAAAAGACGCTGCACCGGCTCTACGCCAAGCTGTGCGATTTCGGCGTGACGAAAGCGATCCTGCCGACGAAGTTCGGCGGCCTCGGGTATCGGCCGGTGGTGCGCCAGATGATCAACGAGGAATTGTCGCGCGCCGACATCGGGCTCGCGACCAAGGTCGGCAAGCTGCACTGGGCAGTGTCGGTGATGCTCGCGGCCGGTCGCGAGGATCTGATCGAGGAATTCGCACCGCGCATCGCGGGCGATGAAGTGTGGACCGCCTGCTTCGCGATCACCGAGCCCGCCGGCGGCGCGAACGTCGAGGATCCCGCGCTCGAATACCGCACGATGAACGTGATGGCGCGTGCCGATGGCGATCACTATGTGATCAGCGGACACAAGCTGTGGCCGGGTCCGTCCGGCGCCCCGGAGAATTTCCGCAGCGAGTACATGAACGGGCATCTCGGCTATTGGGTGTGTGCGATCACCGATCGCGCCGGCGGCGACGACAATGTCGGCATCTTCTACGTGCCGGCGGACGCTGAGGGTCTGTCGTTCTCCCAGCCTTACCAGAAGATGGGTTTCAGCTTCACCGAGGCGAACACCGACATCTGGTTCAACGACGTGCGCATCCCGCGCCGCTACCGCATCGACAGCGCGCGTGGGCAGGGTTCGAAGCTGATCAAGGGCTATGTCATCGGTCTTGGTCGTCTCGCCGGTGCGGCGCGGCTGACCGGGCTGTCGGAGGCCGTGCTCGAGATCGTCATGAACTGGACGCAGAACCGGATCATCGCCGGCACGCCGATGCGGGAACGTTCGCTGTTCGCCGCGACGATCGCCGAGATGTACCGCTCGATCGAGATCTGCCGCCAGTACTACCTCAGCGTCACCGCGCAGGTGATGCGCCCCGAGATCTACGGTCAGCCGTGGGAAGCGCACATGAAGGCGAAGTTTTCCGCCGCGCGATCGTTCGCCGGCGAAACCGCCGAACTCGTCACCAACAGGGGCATGCAGTTGATGGGCTCCGCCGGCTATGCGTACGAGAGCCATCTCGAGAAATACATGCGCGACTACAAGATCGTTCAGCTCTGGCTCGGTGGTGCCGAGCGCGACAAGCTCGACATCGCACAGGGTCTGTACGGCCCGTTCAAATGGGCAGGCGACGCCTGACGCACCGGCGGTACATGTAGGACAACGGGGCGATGTTCTGTCGTGCACTCAAGCATGCCTTGTCGCAGTCGATCACCTGCGCGGGCAATCACACGGCAGCATTGCACTCACGACATGCATTTCCCGATCTGGAGTTTTCGAACGACGAGCTTGCACAGCAGGCGTGGCGCATGAGTGCGGACATCGTCGATCTCGACGAGCATCGCCGCGTCCGGCAGATGGCGGATACGCTGGCCGGACTCGCGGTCGACCGTCCCGGTGATCTGATCGTGCTGCAGCACTTGATGGCGGACAATCCCGGGCTCGCGACCGAACTGGTGCGACGGGTGTTCGCCGGTGATGCCTCGCTCGGGCGTGCCGCGGCGATCGCGCGCCGCTGGTACACGTGCGGCTGAGCCGCGTCGCGATCGCCCTTTCGCGTGGTGCGCCGGGCGCAGCGCCCACGTAGGCCAGCCGGCCGTACACGCCGGTCGCACGGCGGGCCTGCGACCGGAGTTTCCGGGTTGTCCGCCGTGAATCCGGCGTCACACTGACACGATCTGCGTGTGCGAAGGAGCCGCCGTGGAATTCGACTGGAGTGCAATCGATCTGGAAGCCTATGCGATGAAGGGCCTCGCGGCGCTCACGATCCTTGCCGGTGGCTGGCTCATCGCCGCGTGGCTCGGTCGCGCCGTCAAGCGCGCGGGCGAGCGCAGCGGCCGGCTGAGCCCGACCGTGTTGCCGGTATTGGCGAAACTGACCCGTCTCGTCTTTCTCGCCATTGCGTTCATCGCCGCACTGAATCAACTCGGGGTACAGACGAGCGGTCTGTTCGCAATGATAGGCGCCGCGGGCCTCGCGCTCGGGCTCGCGTTGAAGGACACCGTTTCCGACGTCGCCGCCGGCATCGTGCTGCTGGTGCTGCGGCCTTTCGATGTCGGCGAGGCGGTCAACATCGGCGGCACCGGCGGGATCGTTCAGGCGATCGATCTGTTCCAGACACGGCTGACGTCCTTCGACGGCGTGCCGATCGTGCTGAACAATTCCGCAGTGCGCACGGCGATCGTGCAGAACTACTCGCGTGCCGCGCAGCGGCGCATCGAGATCGAGGTGCGCATCGGCTACGGCGACGACATCGGCGATGCCATCACCGCGATCACGCACCGGCTCGAAGCCGACACCCGCGTGCTGCGTGAACCGGCGTGGGTCGTGAACACCAGGACGCTGGCCGACAACGCCGTCGTGATCCTCGTCCGCTGCATGACACGCGCCGCCGATTACGAGCCGACGCTGTTCGATCTCACGCGCGCGATCAAGGAAGCCATCGACGCCGCCGGGCTCCACATTCCACCGCCGCAGCGCGAACTGCTGGTACGGGAACGCGCAGCGGCGCCACCCGCTGTGTGAGGCGTGCAGCCCGGGAAGCCGAGACCTCCCGGGGCGCCGCGTGCAAAGCTGTGCCGGGCGTGGATCAGCGATCGAGGCCGCCGAGCAGCGCGTATTTGATCTCGACGAAGTCGTCGATGCCGTACTTCGAGCCTTCGCGGCCGATGCCGGACTCCTTCATGCCGCCGAACGGCGCGACCTCGGTCGAGATGATGCCTTCGTTGATGCCGACGATGCCGTATTCGAGGCCTTCCATCACGCGCCAGATGCGGCCGACGTCGCGGCTGTAGAAGTACGACGCGAGACCGAACTCGGTGTCGTTCGCCATGCGGATCGCCTCCTCTTCGGTGTGGAAGCGGTACAGCGGGGCGACGGGGCCGAAAGTCTCTTCGCGCGTGACTTTCATCGTGGTGGTGACGCCGGTGAGGATCGTCGGCTCGAAGAAACTGCCGCCGAGCGCGTGACGCTTGCCGCCGGTCAGCACCTGCGCACCCTTGCCGAGCGCGTCCTCGATGTGTTCCTCGACCTTCTCGACCGCCGCGACATCGATCAGCGGCCCCTGCTGTGTCTCGCCTTCGAGGCCGTTGCCGACCTTCAGCGCCTCGACCGCGGTCTTGAGCTTCGCCGCAAAGGCATCGTAGACGCCGTCCTGCACCAGCAGGCGGTTCGCGCAGACGCAGGTCTGGCCGGTGTTGCGATACTTCGATGCGATGGCGCCGGCGACGGCGGCGTCGAGATCGGCGTCGTCGAAGACGATGAACGGCGCGTTGCCGCCGAGTTCCATCGAGGTCTTCTTCACCGTCGCCGCACACTGCGCCATCAGGTCACGGCCGACTTCGGTCGAGCCGGTGAAGGTCAGCTTGCGCACGATAGGGTTGCCGGTCAGTTCGCCGCCGATGTCGCCGGCACCGCCGGTGACGACGTTGAACACGCCCGCCGGCACGCCGGCGCGTTCGCCGAGTTCGGCGAGCGCGAGCGCCGAGTACGGTGTCGCGGTCGCAGGCTTCAGCACCATCGTGCAGCCCGCCGCGAGTGCGGGGCCGGCTTTGCGCGTGATCATCGCCGCCGGAAAATTCCACGGCGTGATCGCGGCGACGACCCCGATCGGTTCCTTGGTGACGATGATGCGCTTGCCTGGCGCGAAGGTCGGGATCGTGTCGCCGTAGACCCGTTTGCCTTCCTCGCCGAACCATTCGAGGAACGACGCCGCGTACGCGACTTCGCCCTTCGCCTCGGCGAGCGGCTTGCCCTGCTCGGCGGTCATCAGCACCGCCAGATCCTGCTGGTGCTCCATCATCAGATCGGCCCAGCGCCGCAGAATCCTGCCGCGCTCCTTGGCGGTCTTCGCGCGCCATGCCGGGTAGGCCGCGTTCGCCGCGTCGATCGCACGGCGGGTTTCGGCGACGCCGAGGCGCGGCACGCTGCCGAGCAAGGCCCCGTTCGCGGGGTTCGTGACGTCGATGGACTTGCCGCTGTCCGCGGCGATCCACGCGCCGTCGACGTAGCAGGCTTCGCGCAGGAGTCGGGAGTCGTTGAGTGGCAGGGTCTGGCGGGTGGCGGACATCTGAAAGCTCCTCTGGGGTGACGCGGCCTGAACCGGACGGCGGGCCGAATGCCGCGCATGTTAGCGAGGTGGCCCGCCGCCGGACACCGGCCCGGCACGCCGGGTGGCCGTGGTGCTCACCGTCGTCGCGGGCCCCGGCTCACGGCAGCGTCTGCTCGACGGTGAAGGCGCCGCGCAGTTCGCCGGGGACGAAGCCCGTCGCCGCGTCCGCCGGATAGCGCGCGAGGATTTCCGCGCGCAAGCCAGGATCGATGTCGGTGCCGTGGCATGTGCCGCACGGGGCGGCCGCCATCGGAATGGCTTTGAGGTAACGCAACACGCGGCGACCTTCTTGCTCGAGGATTTCGGCGTGCTCGAGCGTCGTGATGTCGGCGCCGGCGGCTGCCGCGGCGGCGAAGCGTTCGAGGACGGCCGTTTCGAACTCGTCCGGCGCGTTCGCGGGATTGCGGACCCGCAGCGCCGTGCGGCCGACGTCACCCGCATGGCGGGCCGAGATTTCAGCGGCAATCGCGGGCGCGACGGTACGGCACACCTCGAGCGCCGACACCGCGCCGCCGGCGCCGAGCGCCGTCTCGAGCTGCGATTTCAGTTTCGTTCCCAACTCGATTGACGCCGTACGCGCGCGGCTCACCGCGACGTCGTCGCCCGGCAGCGGCGCGGCGTGCGCGAGGTGGATGCCGAGCGCGAGCCACGCGGCGCTCAGCGCGTACGCCGGGGTTCGTGTGCCGCCGGTCTTGCGTCGATCGAACTCTCGCGCTGCGTTCATCTCATGACTCCTCTGCGGACGATGCAGCCAGCATCGCGCGAGGCGCCGGGCCGCCGCAAGCCGCCGGGGCCCGTGCGCCGCTGGCGGGTCATCGCGTCGAACACGTGTGCGGCAACGGTGGTCACGCGCCGGGGGGCAGGCCGCGAGCTCCTTCCCCGCCCCACTTGCCCGCATGCAGCGATGCACGGACACTGGCACCCCGCGGGCGGCTGTCGACTCGCGCACCGGGCTCACCCTGCTGTAACGCTGCGATTCCTCCACGGCCATGGATCACGCCACTCTCGCCACGCTGCGCGAACGCCATCCGGCGTGGCGTCTGCTGACTTCGCCGCATGTGCCGCTCGTCGCGAGTTTCCTGCACCGGGTGTTCGTCGCGCCGAACGTGCGCGTGATGAGCGAGGCGAATCTCGCCGAGGCGCTCGAAGACGAACTCTACGCCTTGCGCGAGCAACTCGGCGCCGAGGCCTATCCGAAGAGCGCGGCCGACTACCTCACCGACTGGGCCTCGCCGGACAAGGGCTGGCTGCGCAGGTTCTACAAGCCCGGCACCGATGAAGCCCAGTTCGATCTGACGCCGGCGACCGAGAAGGCGATCGCGTGGCTCGCGTCGTTGACGGTGCGTCCTTTCGTCGGCACCGAGTCGCGCCTGCTGACATTGTTCGCGCTGCTGGAGCAGATCAGCGCTGGCACCGAAGTCGATCCTGTCAGGCGGGTCGAGGATCTGCGCAGGCGGCGCGATGCACTCGACGCCGAGATCGCCCGGGTGCTCGCAGGCGAGGTGCCGTTACTCGACGACACCGCCGTCAAGGATCGTTTTCTGCAGTTCCAGCAACTGGCGCGCGAGCTGCTCGCGGACTTCCGCGAAGTCGAATACAACTTCCGTCAGCTCGATCGCAGGGTGCGCGAGAAGATCGCGCTTTGGGAAGGGGCGAAAGGTGCGCTGCTCGATGAAATCATGGGCGAGCGCGATGCGATCGCCGATTCGGATCAGGGCCGCAGCTTCCGCGGGTTCTGGGATTTCCTGATGTCGAGCCAGCGCCAGGAAGCGCTTTCCGAGCATCTCGACCGGGTGTTGGCGCTGCCCGCGGTCGTGGCGCTCGAGCCCGACCCACGCACGCGCCGCGTCCATCACGACTGGCTCGCGGCCGGCGAGCACACGCAGCGAACCGTCGCGCAGCTTTCGCAGCAGTTGCGCCGCTTCCTCGACGATCGGGTGTTTCTCGAACACCGCCGCATCCTCGAACTGCTGCACGGAATCGAAAGCGCGGCGCTGGCCCTGCGCACGACGAGACCAGCCGGCGCGGTGATGACGATCGACGAGATGGCGGCCAATCTGGCGCTGCCGCTCGAGCGTCCGTTGTTCAAGCCCGGTAACCGGTCGCGTCTGGCAGCGCCTGTCGTCGACGACGACGCCGGCGGCGACATCGACACCGCACGCCTTTTCGATCAGATCGTGGTCGACAAGGCGCGCCTGCGCGGGAACATCCAGCGCGCGCTGCGCCGCATGGAGCAGGTGACGCTGACCCAGGTGCTCGCGGACGAACCGCTGCAGCACGGACTCGCCGAGCTCGTCGCGTATCTCGAGCTCGCGCATGCGGGCGCCGTACCGGATGCCGGAGCGGGATTGCGCGCCGTGGTGGACGACAGCGTCACGGAGTCGGTGTGCTGGCAGGCTGCGGATTCGAGCGGCGTGCCGATCGAGCGTCGCGCCCGACTGCCTCGCGTGATCTACACCCGGTGACTACACGATCGGCGCACGGCATGAACGATGACGTGGAGGACTTCGCAACGACGGGAATCGCGCGCGACGCGGTCCCCGCCGTGCCCGAACTGTCGGCACTGCTGGTACAACTGCTGAAAGGCGTGCTGTACCGCGAAGACGACGAACGCCAGTGGACCAGCCTGCTGCGCCTGCAAGCGCGCGTCCGCGAGCAGGCCGACGTGCTGCTGCTGGATCTGTTTCTCGACGAGGCGGAAGGATACGCGTTCCTGAAAAGCCGTCCGGATCCCGACGATGCCGAAGGCGCGCCGCGCCTGCCGCGCCTCGTCGCGCGCCGGCCATTGTCTTACCCGGTGAGCCTGATGCTCGCATTGCTGCGCAAGCGCCTCGCCGAGTTCGACGCGAGCGGCGGCGACACGCGCCTGGTCCTCTCGCGCGAGGACATCGTCGAACTGATGCGCGTCTTCCTGCCGGAAGGCACCAACGAGGCGCGGCTGATCGACCAGG
Organism: Gammaproteobacteria bacterium; assembly: GCA_020851775.1. Classification (GTDB taxonomy): domain Bacteria; phylum Pseudomonadota; class Gammaproteobacteria. The sequence continues at coordinate 14,036 of JADZCB010000065.1, read as the reverse complement.
TGGACGCGACGATCACCAGGATCACCGAGTTCGGCTTCCTGCGCCGCCTCAAGGCTGCGGCGAGCGGCACGCGCGATGGTGGCCGCTACGAAGTGCGGCGCATCCTGAAGGCCTTCGTCGACGCCCAATGGCTCGCCGACTTCGACGCGCGGCTCGCGCAATACCGCACGGCCGCCGGCGGCGCGGACGTCGACGATGCGTGACGCGCCGCTGCTGGAGTTCGACTTCGTCGCGGACGACAGTCGCGTCGGCTTTCGCCTGCAGCGCCTGGAAGTGCTGAACTGGGGCACGTTCGACCGGCGCGTCTGGCGCTTCGTGCTCGATGGCCGCAACGGCCTGCTGACCGGCGACATCGGATCGGGCAAGTCGACGCTGGTCGACGCCCTCACGACCTTGCTGGTGCCGGCGCAGCGCGTCGCCTACAACAAGGCGGCGGGTGCGGATGCGCGCGAGCGCAGCCTGCGTTCCTATGTGCTCGGTCACTACAAGAGCGAGCGCAACGAAGTGACGGGCAGCGCGCGCCCGGTCGCTCTGCGCGCCGCGTCGAGTTTTTCGGTCGTCCTCGGCGTGTTCCGCAACGAGGGCTACGACCACACCGTGACGCTCGCTCAAGTGTTCTGGCTGAAAGAGCCGCAAGGCCAGCCGGCGCGACTGTTCGTCGCGGCCGAGCGGGCGCTCGGCATCGCCGAGGATTTCACCGGCTTCGGCAGCGACATCACGGCCCTGCGCAAGAAGCTGCGCGGCAGCGGCTGCGAGTTGTTCGACAGCTTCCCGCCGTATGGCGCGTGGTTTCGGCGGCGTTTCGGCATCGAGCACGAGCAGGCGCTCGACCTGTTCCACCAGACGGTGTCGATGAAGTCGGTCGGCAATCTCACCGACTTCGTCCGCAGCCACATGCTCGAACCCTTCGACGTGGCCAGCCGCCTCGACGCCCTGATTCGGCACTTCGACGATCTCGATCGCGCCCATCAGGCGGTGTTGAAAGCGAAGCGACAGGTCGAACTGCTGACCCCGCTGGTCGACGACGGGCGGCGCCACGCCGAGCTGGCCGCGACCATTCAGGGTTTGCGCGAAGGGCGTGACGCATTGCGCCCCTATTTTGCCGGCCTCAAACGCGATCTGCTCGAGCGAAGACTTGCCTTGCTGAAGGAGGACGCGAACCGCGTCAACGGCCTGATCGCGCGTCTCGACGCACAGCGTGCCGCCGAGCGCGACGCGGTCAGCGAGATCGAGCGGGCGCTGCGCGACAACGGCGGCGACCGGCTCGAGCAACTGGCGGCCGACATCCGGCGCCAGGAAGCCGACAAGCTGCAGCGCCAGCAACGGGCCGCACGCCACGCGGCGCTGCTCGGGCGGATCGACGAACGCCCGCCTGACGACGAAACGGCGTTCCTCGCGCAGCAGCACTCCATCGCTGCGCGCGACGACGCGCTGCGCGAGGAACTCGCCGATCTGCACAATCGCGAACGCGAAGAGGATTTCGCGTTCCGTAAGGGTCGCGAGGATCATGCGGCGCTGGCGGAGGAAATCGACAGCCTCAAGCGCCGCAGGAGCAACATCGACACGGCCCAGATCCGCATCCGTGATCTGCTGTGCACGGCGTTGTCGATCGCTGCCGAGGAACTGCCGTTCGCCGGTGAACTCATCCAGGTGCGTGACGACGAGCGCGACTGGGAAGGCGCGGCCGAGCGTTTGCTGCGGAACTTCGGTCTCGCGCTGCTCGTGCCCGATACCCACTACCCGGCCGTGGCGCAGTGGGTGGACAGCCAGCATTTGCAAGCCCGTCTCGTGTATTTTCACGTACGGCCCCGCAAGGCCGTGCCGGGTGCGAGCCTGCATCCGCGGTCGCTGGTGCGCAAGCTCGTCCTCAAGCCGGATTCGCCGCATTACGACTGGCTGGAGCAGGAGCTTCGCCACCGCTTCGATGTCGCAAGCTGCGACGATGCCGAGCAGTTCCGACGCGAGTCGCGCGCGATCACGCGTGCCGGACAGATCAAGGACCCGACCGGCCGGCACGAGAAGGACGATCGCAACCGCCTCGATGATCGCAGCCGTTACGTCCTCGGCTGGAGCAATGCCGACAAGCTGCGCACGCTGCTGGACCGGCGGGCCCGGCTCGAGGCGCAACTGGCCGGGCTCGCGCAGCGCATCGCGGACATGACGCGGACGAGTGAGCAGCTTCAAGGGCGTCTCCAGGCGCTGGCCGCGTTGCGCGAGTTCACGCACTTTGCCGACATCGACTGGCAGGCGCCGGCGCGCGAAATCGCGACGCTGATGGCCGAACGCGCGCGCCTGGAAGCCGCGTCGGATGCGCTGCAGGAACTCGGCCGGCAGTTGCAGGCTGCACGCGATCGCTGCGCCGACAGTGAAGCGAAGCTCGCGGAGGCGCAGGGCAGGCGTGGTGAGACGCGCAGCAGGATCGAGACGGCGGATGCGCTGCGAGTGCAGGCGGAGGCGATTGCAGCGGCGAGCCCGCCCGATCCGGCGATGGCAGGGCGTCTCGACACATGGCGTACCGAGGCGCTCGGCGAGCATCAGCTTTCGGTCGAGTCGTGCGACAACCGCGAACAGGATCTGCGCCGGTGGCTGCAGGAGCGCATCGACGCGGAAGACAAGCGGCTGATGCGCCTGACCGAGCGCATCGTCAACGCGATGCGCGGCTTCATGGAGGCGTTCAAGGCCGAATCGGTCGAGATGGACGTGAGTCTGGCGGCGCTGCCCGACTATGCGCGGGTGCTCGACGGCCTGAAGCGCGACGACCTGCCGCGCTTCGAGGCACGCTTCAAGGAGCTGTTGAACGTCAACACCATCAACGAAATCGCGAACTTCAATGCACAGCTCGCGCGCGAGCGGGAGACCATCAAGGAACGCGTCGATCTGATCAACCGTTCGCTCGAAGTGATCGACTACAACCCGGGCCGCTACATCAAGCTCGTCGCCCAGATCAGTCCCGATGCCGAGATCCGCGACTTCCAGCAGGATCTCCGCGCCTGCACCGAGGGTGCGCTGACAGGCGCGCTCGACGAGCAATACTCGGAAGCGAAGTTCCTGCAGGTAAAGTCGATCATCGATCGCTTCCGTGGTCGCGAGGGCCTCGCGGACGGCGATCGGCGCTGGACGGTCAAAGTCACCGACGTGCGCAACTGGTTCCTGTTTTCGGCCAGCGAACGCTGGCGCGCGGATGGCGCCGAGCACGAACACTATTCGGACTCGGGTGGAAAATCGGGCGGGCAGAAGGAAAAGCTCGCGTACACGGTACTCGCGGCGAGCCTCGCGTATCAGTTCGGTCTCGAATGGGGGGTGGTACGTTCGCGTTCGTTCCGCTTCGTCGTCATCGACGAGGCCTTCGGGCGTGGCTCGGACGAGTCCGCCGAGTACGGCCTGCGCCTTTTCCAGCAGTTGAACCTGCAACTCCTGATCGTCACGCCATTGCAGAAGATCCACATCATCGAGCCGTTCGTCGCGAGCGTCGGTTTCGTGCACAACGAAGAAGGGCGGGATTCGCGGCTGCGCTGCCTGAGCATCGAGGAGTATCGCGCACAGCGCGCGCTCGCCGGCGTCGATCCGACAGCAGAATGAATTGGACGACGCCGGCCGATCTGCAGGCACAGCTCCAGCGGCGCTGGGACCGCGGCGATCTGCTGCGGGCGAGCGTGGCACCGACGATCGCCTGGCCGCTGCGGCTGAATCTGACGGCGCCGACGGCCGCCGATCTCGCGGCGCGCTTCGACGATGTACGGCGCTGGGCTGCGGCGCTGACCGCAGTCCCGCATGTGCGACTCGACTGGCGCGAATGGTTGCACCGCGTGCAAGGTCGACAACGGTTGCCGGAGGCGGCTTTCATCGACACGCTGGACGCGGCGCTGGCGCTCGTCGGCAAGCGTCGCGCCGCCGATGTCTACCAGGGCCTGTGGCAACAGACAGCGGCGACGCTGCCCGCGCTGCTGCCGTGGTTGACGAAGCGGCCGCTTCAAGCGATCGAACTCGCGCCGCACTGGCAACGGCTGTCTGCTGTCGTCGCCTGGGTGCAGGCACATCCGCGGCCGGGCGTCTATCTGCGTCAGGTCGACGTGCCGGGCGTCGACAGCAAGTTCATCGAAGCGCATCGCGGCGTGTTGGCGGAATGGCTCGATCTCGCGTTGCTGCCGGCAGCGATCGACGCCACTGCCACCGGCGTGGCGCAATTCGCGCGTCGTTACGGTTTTCTCGACAAGCCGGTGCGCATCCGCTTTCGTGTGCTCGATCCAGCGCTGCCGAGCCTGCCCGGCTGCCACGAGCTGCCCGACATCACGCTCGACGCCGCGAGCTTCGCCGCGCTCGCATTGCCGGTGTCGCGCGTGTTCATGACCGAGAACGAGACGAATTTTCTCGCGTTTCCACCGCGGGAAGCGGCTATTGTCGTGTTCGGCGCCGGCTATGGCTGGGACGCCCTCGCGCGCGCCGCGTGGCTGGCGCGCTGCCAATTGCATTACTGGGGGGATATCGACACCCACGGTTTTGCGATTCTCGATTCGCTGCGCGGTCACTTTCCGCACGTGTCATCCTGTCTGATGGATGAAGACACGCTGATGGCGCACCGCCTGCACTGGAGCAAGGAAACCGAGCCCGTACGCCATGACCTCGCGCGGCTCACGGCGGACGAGGCCGCACTCTACGATGCACTCCGTGACGATCGCTTCCAGGCCCGCCTCAGGCTCGAGCAGGAACGCATCGGCCAGCGCTGGATCGTCGAGCACCTCGCGACATAGCGCGGCGCGCTGGGCCGGATGTCGCGGATATGTTCCAGCAACTTGTCGAAGCGCCTGGCACGGCCGAAGACGACCCCTTCGGGATTCCACCTCGAGAACCTTGTGGTTAACGACCTTTGCGTTTGGAAAGATTCTGAGCCCGGCAGAGCCCTGCATCACTGGCGCACGCAATCCGGACAAGAGGCCGATTTTATCGTTGAATCAGACGGCGCTCTTCTCGCGGTTGAGTCGAAAGACAGCGTCTCGCGTGAATGCGGGGGACGCTAGACACCTGAGAGTTTTTCTCGGCGCCCACAACGAAGCTGTACGGGGCTTGCTTTTGAGCGCAGATCCGGACATCCGCGAGATATCCGAAAATATCATCGCCGCCCCATGGTGGGCCGTGCTGTGAATTGTCGGGGCAGGGGCAAAGAAGGTCCGTGCCGTCTACACGGATTTCAGCGGGATCACGTAAGTAGTGGTGGCCAGGGACGGAATCGAACCATCGACACGCGGATTTTCAATCCGCTGCTCTACCAACTGAGCTACCTGGCCCTCGGAAGGAAGCGACCGCCGGTGCCGGCGGGAGCGGCACTGTAAGGGGCCGGCGGGGGGATGGTCAACCCGCGGGGGAATGTCGTGCGTGGTCGATGGCGAACGGGATCTCGCGTGAACGGCGCGGCTGTCTGGAGCGACGAAGCGCCTGATGCCGCCCCTCGGGTGCGCCTTGCCGACGAGGGGCTTCGAAGTGGGATGCCTCCGCGTTGGTCGGGGCGACTCGGGTGCGCGCGACGAACCGGTTACGACGAAGGTGCCACGTATTCGGCGGGGCGGTCGGAGCCGCCGCCGAAGAAATACTTCTCCATCTCCTGTTCGAGGAACTTGCGATCCTTCGCTTCGATCGGGGTCAGGCGGTATTCGTTGATCAGGATCGTCTGATGACGCAGCCAGCCGTTCCAGGCTTCCTGCGACACGTGCTCGAACACGCGCTTGCCGAGTTCGCCGGGGTAGGGCGGCATGCGCAGGCCGGGGGCATCGCGGTCGAGTTTCACGCAGTGGACGGTACGGGTGCTCACGGAATCATTCCTCGGCGTAAGAGATCCTTGACGGGCTTTGCAAGGCCGACGGCGGCCGGTGCAGCCGCGTTATACCAAAGCAGGTCCGGTGATGCCATGCAGACGTCGTCGCGTTCGACGACGTCGATTGCCAATGGCGTGATGTCGAGCCGGAAGTGCGTGAAGGCATGCGTGACGGATGGCAGCGTACGCGTGGCGCTGCAGGCGGCGAGGCCGAGACGCGCGCAGACCGCGTCGACATCGTGGCGCTCCGTCGCTTCGGGAAAGCCCCACAGACCGCCCCAGATCCCGCTCGGCGGCCGGCGTTCGAGCAACAGCGCGCCGTCGGCACGCTCGAGCAGCAGGAAATGCGTCGCGCGTACGGGCAGCACCTTCTTCGGTCGCGGCGTCGGGTACAGTGCCTGCTCGCCGTGCCGATGCGCGGCGCAGTCGGCGCGCACGGGACAGTCGGCGCAGCGCGGGCTCGCGCGCGTGCACAGTGTCGCACCCAGATCCATGATCGCCTGCGTATACGCGGCCGTGCGGACCGCCGGCGTCAGCGACTCGGCGAGTGGCCACAACACCTTCAGCACTGCCGGTGCATCGGGCCAGCCCGTGATGCGCCGATGCCGCGTCAGCACGCGTTTGACGTTGCCGTCGAGGATCGCGCAGCGCAGGTCACGGGCTTGCGCGAGGACCGCGCCGGCCGTCGAGCGCCCGATGCCGGGCAGACTCGCGACCTCGTCGACGGTCCATGGAAACTCGCCGGCATGCTGCGCCACCAGCACCTGCGCCGCCCGATGCAGGTTGCGCGCACGCGCGTAGTAACCAAGGCCGGACCACAGATGCAGGACCGCATCGAGCGGCGCGTCCGCGAGCACCTGCACGGTCGGAAAGCGCTGCATGAAGCGTTCGAAGTAGCCGACGACGGTCGCGACCTGCGTCTGCTGCAGCATGATCTCGGACACCCACACACGGTACGGCGAGCGATCCCGCTGCCACGGCAAATCGTGGCGGCCGTGTCGCGCATGCCAGGCGAGCAGACGTTCGGCGAAGGACTTCACGGCAGGGTCATCGTGCGCGAGCGGCGCCGGGTGCAACGGCGGTGCCGTCGGCTCGCGCGGGGTCGCCCGCCGTGTCACGCCGCGGCGGCGTTCAGAACTTCAGCAGTTTCTTCAACGCATCGCCCGCCTTGCCACCGACCGCGTCCTCGAGTTTCTTCTCGACTTCCTTCTTGACCGCCGCGGTCGCCGCGGCTTTCGCGAGTTCGCCGAAATCGGGCAGGCAGCTCGTGCCGGAAATCTCGCCCCGGCAGCGGATCGGCACCGTATAGCCACCGAGGTTGTAGCGGTGGGTGTCCTGTTCGGCGCTCGCCGCGTCGACGGCGATCTTCGAATCGTATTTGATCGTCATGTCGTTGAGGTTCGCGAGCATGCCTTCGCCGGTCACCTTGAAGCCGTTGCCGTCGAGCAGGAGATCCCGGTTGAAGACGGCGCCGTTCTTGATGTCGAGCGTACCGGTCAATGACTGGAACTGCGTTTCGCCGCCTTTCGGCACGGCGGCCGGGCGCTTGCTTTCGATCATCACTTCGGCGGCCTTCAGCACCGCCGGTACGTCGACGCCCCGAAACACGCCGTTCTGCACGGCGAAGGTCGCCTGGCCGTTCAGCGAGTTCGTCAGCTTTCTGCTGTCCGCGCCGCTGCCGGTCAGCCGTGCCTCGAAGTTCACGATGCCGGACAGATCACTCTTGCCCTTCAGATCCGTCAGCAGCGGTTCGACCGCGACCTTCGCGAGACTCGTGTCGATCGACACTGTCGGTGCGGCTTTCGTCGCGTCGACGCCGACGATGCCGCGATATTTGCCCTGGTAGAGATCGGCCGTCGCCGGATTTATTTCGAGCCGGCCGTCCTTGCCGCCGAGCTTGACCTTCACGTTCGACAGTTTCGCGCCGCTCATCGTCAACTGGCCGAGCGCCAGTTCGCCGTCGAGTTTCAGCTTGCGCAGCAGCTCCGTCGGCAGTTGCGCGGCGCCGGCGGCGGCGGCTTCCGGCGTCACGGCGCGCGCCCCGCCCGTGTCCTTCGGCGCCAGGTAGCGATCGGCATTCAGCACATCGACATCGATCCGGAACGCGAGATCGGGACCGGCGAAGTCGCGCACGTCGACGTTGCCTTTCAGTGTCGTGTCGTCGAGCTTCACGTTTAGGTTGGAAAGCGCGAGGCTGCTCGCCGTGCCTTTGAACACCGCGTCGAGGCCGACGTTCGTCAAGGCTTTTGCGTCCGCCATCGGCCCGGGTGCCTTGCCGAGACTGGTGAGCACGTTGCGCAGATTGAACGGTGCCACGTTCAACTGACCGCTGTAGGCCGGCGCGGTCTTGATTTGCGTCGCGTCCAGCGTGCCTTTGACGTCGAGGCCGAGGCCGGTCAGCGTCAGATCGCGCACGTTCAGGGTTTCCTTCTCGAGGTTCGCCTGTGCGCTGCCGGCGCCGAGCGTCACCATCACCGGCTTCGCCTTGTCGGGACCGTCGACCTCGGCCGTCGCCTTGAACGGCGCGAATGTCAGCGCCGAGCCCGCGCCCTTGATGCCGGCGTCGAGACCGATCGCGCGCACGGACTTCGCGAGTTCGGGTTGTCCGAGCGCCGTCAGCAGCGCACCGGGTGACTTGCCGTCGATCTTGAGCTTGCCGTCGACGGTGCCGTTCGCCGTGCCGAAGTCCGTCGCCTGGAACGCGCCGCTGAGCCCGAGCCCGAGGCCGTTCGCCGCGAGCGCGGGCAATGCGACGCGGCCCTGCGCGAAATCGGCGTCGAACGTCGTGTCGAGCGTGAAGGATTTCTCCTTCGTTCCCGACAGCGACTTCGCAATCGCCGCCAGCCCGCTCTCGCCGCCCTGCAGGCCGCCGATCACCGCGAGCAGCGCCGGCAGATCGGGACCGTTCGCTTTCAGCGCGCCCTGGACCGCAGGCTTCGCGCGATCGACGCCGCTCGCGGCGAGGTTGCCGTCGATCGTATTGCCGAGCACGGTCGCGTTCAGCGCCGGCAGTGCAAAACGACCCTGGCCGAGATCGGCGTCGATGTCGGTGTCGAGCCGGAAGCCGCGATCCTTCGCCGTCGCGAGCACGGTGGCGAGGTTGTCGATGGTCTTCGCATCGGCGCCCTGCACGGCGGCGCTCGCGGCGAGCAGCGCCGAGAGATCCGGGCCTTCTGCATGCACGCTGCCCTTGAATTGGGGCTTGCCTGCGCTGCCGCCGGTCGAATCGAGCCTGCCGTCGAGCCGGTTGCCGAGCAATGTCGCCTTCAGCGTCGGCAACTGCACGTGGCCGCTCGCGAGATCGGCATCGACTTCGGCGGCGATGGCGAAGCTCTTGTCGGCAGACTTCGCGAGCGCCTGTGTCAGGCTCTTCAAGGCCTTTTCGCCGGCACCGTTCAACTGGCTCGCGACGACGATCAGTGATGGCAGATCGGGGCCGTCGGCAGCGAACTTCGCCTTGAGCGCCGGCTGATCGGTGTTCGCGCGCGTCGCGGTCAGCGTGCCGTCGACCGTCGCGCTCAGCAACTGGCCCTTGAATGCGCTGATGCTGACGTCGCCGCTGTTCATGTTCGCGTCGAACACGGTGCTGAAATCCAGCCCGCGCGCCTTCAACTGCGCGACGCGTTCGGCAGCCGGCAGACCCAGTGCGCGGAAGATGACCGCGAGATCCTCGGCCTTCAACGCGAGGTTGCCGCGGCCGCCGGGCCGCGTATCGTTCAGGTGATCGAGATCGAGCTCGCCGGACAGGGCGAGACCGAGGCCGTCGATCTTCAGATCCTTCACCGTCGCCGTGCCATCCGCACGTTTCAGGTCGATCGTCGCGCCCGCCGTCACCGACGCCTTGCCGTTCGGCAGGCTCTTGCCGCGGAAATTCGCGTCGAGTGCGAGCGGCGCAATCAGATAATGCTCGTCGGCGGGCACGTAGGCGATGGTGCCGGACAGCGCCGCGTCACCGTCGAGCGCGGGTTTCGTGGCTGTGATCGTCGCGTCGACCTTGAAATCGACCGGCTTGCCGAATTCGAGCGCACCGGTCTTCGCGTTGAGCTTCTCGACGGTGATCGCGCTGTCGTCCGTCGCATCGGTGTAATGGATGCGGGCGTCCTGCACGTCGACGCCACCGAGCACGAGCGCACTGATCGGGCTGTCGCCGGTGTCGCTCCCGGCGTCGCCGCCGCGCGCCAGATCGGCCCAGTTCGTGCGGCCTTCTGCATCCCGCGCGAGGTTGAGTTCGAGCCCCTGGATGATCACCGCGTCCATCTCGACCCGCCGCGTGAGCAGCGGCCACGTCGCGACGGCGACTTGCGCTGCATCGAGCGCGATGAACGGCGTGTCACCGAAGCCTTCGGCGTTGCCGAGCGTCACGGCGCCGGTCTTCACGCGGATCTTCGGCCACAGCGCGAGTTCGAGCGGGCCATCGAGGGTGAGCGTGCGACCGGTCGCGGCCGCGACCTTCTCGGCGATCAGTCCCTTGTAGTCGTTCGGGTCGAGCGTCGACACCCAGACTGCACCGGCGCCGACCATGAGCACGACGAGGGCGACGACGACGAGTAGTACGCGGATCAAGGTTTTCAATGCATCCTCCTGTCGCTTCACGCCAAGCGGACTGGGTCACGAGGGGGAAATGTCGACGCCGCCAACGTCACGGCCTTCATCGCGCGCCGATACGCGCGCGTGCCGCGGCGCAGGCCGCACGCACCTGGATGGGCGCCGTACCGCCCCGGTGATCGCGCGCCGCGAGCGCGGCGTCCACGTCGAGCGACGCGAACACCTGTTCGTCGATGCGCGCATCGAGCGCCTGCAATTCGGTGAGCGTGAGATCCTTCAGTTCACACTCGCGTTCGACAGCGATGCGCACCGCCGCACCGACCACTGCGTGCGCGTCGCGGAACGGTATACCGAGACGCACGAGATAGTCGGCGAAGTCGGTCGCGGTGGTGAAGCCGGCACGCGCGGCGTCGCGCATGCGTGCGTGACGCACCTCGAGCGTCGGGATCAGATCGCCGAACGCGCGCAGACAGCCGGAAAGCGTGTCGACGGTGTCGAACAGCGGCTCCTTGTCTTCCTGGTTGTCCTTGTTGTACGCGAGCGGCTGACTCTTCATCAGTGTCAGCAGCGCGATGAGGTGGCCGATGACGCGGCCCGACTTGCCGCGCACGAGTTCCGGAACATCCGGGTTCTTCTTCTGCGGCATCATGCTCGAGCCGGTGCAGAAGGCGTCTGCCAGTTCGATGAAACCGAACTGTTGCGAACTCCACAGCACCAGTTCCTCCGCCATCCGCGAGAAGTGAACCATCATCAACGACGCGCAGGCGGTGAATTCGATCGCGAAGTCGCGATCGGCGACGGCGTCGAGCGAGTTTTCGCAGACGCGCGCGAAGCCGAGGAGCCGGGCCGTCAGCGCGCGATCGATCGGGAACGTCGTGCCGGCGAGGGCGCCCGCGCCGAGCGGCAGGGCGTCGGTACGCTTGCGGCAGTCCTGCAGGCGTTCGCGATCGCGCAGCAGCATCTCGAACCATGCGAGCAGGTGGTGGCCGAACGACACGGGCTGGGCGGCCTGCAGATGCGTGAAGCCCGGCAGCACGGTGTCGGCCTCGCGTTCGGCGAGATCGACGAGCGCGTGCAGCAGTCGATCGAGCCTGCCGGTCAGGCCATCGATTTCGTCGCGCAGCCACAGGCGGATGTCGGTCGCCACCTGATCATTGCGCGAGCGCGCGGTGTGCAGCTTCTTGCCGACCTCGCCGATCCGCGCGGTCAGCGCGCTTTCGACGTTCATGTGCACGTCTTCCAGTTGCACGGACCATGTGAAGCGGCCGGCGTCGATGTCGGCGCGGATCGCCTCGAGGCCGCTGACGATGGTGTCGCGCTCGTCAGACGTCAGCACGCCGACCGCGGCGAGCATCGTCGCGTGCGCGATCGAACCCTGGATGTCATGCGCATAGAGACGCCGATCGAATTGCACCGATGCGGTGAACTCTTCGACGAAGGCGTTCGTCGGGCCGTCGAAGCGGCCGCCCCACAATTTGTCGGAGCCGACAGCGGGCGTGGTGGGGGCCGTGGAAGGCGTCGGAGAAGAGGCGCGATCGATCATGCGCGTCGGGCTCGATTGGCGGTGGAAACAGGCCTGCAGTATATCCCACGGCCGCCGCTACACGCGGTAAGTCATTGACGGATCACTGCTCGCGCCAGACACTGGCCGCGCGCGGCGCGGGGCGCCGTCGAGCCCGAGCCGTCGTGGCAGGGGATCGCGACGGGCATGATGGGCTCCGTGCTTGCGACCGGGATGCACAGCGAACGATGAAACCAGCGCTCACGCTCGAAGAAAGCTTCCTGCCCGATCTCTGCGGAGTGAAGCCGCTGTTCGCGGTCGTCATCATCGGCGAGTTGCTCGTGTTCGTGCTGGTCGTCGCGCGCGCGGGCTTCGGCGGCATTGCACTCCATGAACTCGCCCTGTTGTCGCTGTACGTGCAGTGGATCGGCATGTCCGCCGCGGCGGTGCTGTGTCTGTCGCGCCGTTGGCTGTCACGTCGCGGCGAGCGTGTGGCCGCTGCGCTGTCGTATGGGCTGGTGATGACCGTCGCCGCGGCGGTCTGCGGCCTCGCCTCGTTCATCGTCTATCCGCGGGGAGGTGACACGGCGTTGATCGCGCTCGACGCACGTGACTTCTGGCTGCGGACGTTGTCGATTGCAGCGATCGTCGCCGCGCTCGTGCTGCGCTATTTCTACGTGCAGCATCAATGGAAGCAGCGCACGGCCGCCGCGGCCACGGCGCGATTGCAGGCACTGCAGGCCCGCATCCGCCCGCATTTTCTCTTCAACTGCATGAACACGATCGCGAGCCTGACGCGCAGCGACGCGGCCCGCGCCGAACGTGCGATCGAGGATCTGGCCGATCTGTTCCGCGCGAGCCTGTCCGACGCACGCCATCTGGTGACGCTCGGCAGCGAAATCGAACTCGTGCGGCGATATCTCGCAATTGAAGGCTTGCGGCTGGGATCACGGCTCGCCGTCGAATGGGCCACGGCCGATCTGCCCGATGGCGCGCGGATTCCGCCGCTTACGTTGCAGCCGCTGGTCGAGAACGCGATTTATCACGGCATCGAACCGTCCGCGAGCGGCGGCCTGATCCGCATCGACGGCCGCCGGGATGGCGAGCGTCTGACGATTGAGATCACCAATCCCGTCGGCGTCGACGGTGGTCGCAACGGCGGCAACCACATCGCGCAGGAAAACGTGCGACAGCGGCTCGCCGCGCACTTCGGCGAGCGCGGACGTCTCGATGTCGAATGTGATCGTACGGGGGAAGGTCGCTACTGTGCACGCGTGAGCTGGCCGGTGATCTGGACCTGACGTGGTGTCCCTGCCCCGCATCCTCATCGTCGACGACGAACCGCTCGCCCGCGAACGCCTGCGCGCGCTGCTTGCGGAGATCGGCGTTGGCGAGGTCGTCGGCGAGGCGGGTTCCGGCCTCGAAGCGCTCGCCGTCGCGCAGGATCTGCGCCCCGAGATCGTGCTGCTCGACATCCGCATGCCTGGCATGGACGGGCTCGAAGCGGCATTGCACCTGTCACGCTGTGCGCCGGCTCCGGCGGTGATTTTCACGACGGCTTACGATGAACACGCCCTCGCCGCTTTCGAGGCCGAGGCCGTCGGTTATCTGTTGAAGCCGATTCGGCCGGAGCGACTGCGGGCCGCGCTCGCGAAGGCCGAAGCGCTGACGCTGGCACGCGCCTCGGCCGCGACCCACGCGCGCGGCCATGCCACGTCTGCCCGCACGCATTTCAGCGCACTCGTCAAAGGCAGTCTCAGACTCGTGCCGCTGGCGGAGGTGCGCTATCTGCAGGCCGACCAGGGCTACGTGTCGGTATGCCATCCGGGCGGCGAACTCCTGATTGAAGAATCCCTGAAGACGCTCGAGGAGGAACTCGGCGACGCCTTTCTGCGCATTCACCGCAATACTCTCGTGGCCGTGGCCCATGTCAGCGCGCTCGAACGCGATGCGCTCGGCAACGCAAGCGTCATGCTCAGGGACGTCACCGGCAAGCTGCCTGTCAGCCGCCGTCTGTCGGGGCAGGTCAGGAAGCGCCTGCGGACCTGATCCGAAGGCTCTCAGGCCAGATCGCCGAACTTCGCCTGCAGGATGCTCAAGGCGACGAGGGCGGCCGTCTCGGTGCGCAGGATGCGCGGGCCCAGGCGCACGGCACGGAAACCGGCAGTGGCGAGGATCGCGCGT